>JAIRRR010000067.1 GCA_031255875.1 Treponema sp. | reverse complement strand
CCGGATCGAGAAAAAGCTGCGGGACACGGCGGGCGTTGAGGACGCCGAGGCAAGCTATAATGACGGGACGGCGAGGGTGATCTACGACCCGGCAATTACCGGCCCCGGCGGAATACGGGACGTTATCGAAAAGCTGGGCTACCGGGTCCTTGACGGCGTCCGGCGCGAATCAAAGGCCCGCCTTGCCGGGACCCTGGCAATCATCCTTGCCCTTTACCTGATCCTCAGGCAATTCGGTCCGGGTGGCGTCGCGGGCGCCTTTCCCCTGGCAGAGGCCGGCATGGGCTACGGGATGCTTCTCGTCATCGGCCTTGTTACCTCGGTGCACTGCGCGGCCATGTGCGGCGGGATAAATCTCTCCCAATGCATACCGGCGGCCTCCGGCGCGAGCGCGGGCAACGGCCCTGCGGCCCGTTCCGCCGTCCTCTTCCCCAGCATCCTCTACAACGCCGGGCGGGTTGTCTCGTACACGGCCGCCGGCGTTATGGTCGGCGCCCTGGGTTCGGCGCTCACCGTTACCGGGGCCATGCAGGGAATCGTGCAGATCGCCGCCGGGCTGTTCATGGCGATCATGGGGATCAACATGCTGGGGTTTTTCCCCGGGCTGAGGAAATTCATCCCCCGCATGCCCCGGATATTCGCGGGAAGAATCGCGTCTGAAAAAATATCCGGCAAAGGTCCCCTCGCCGTGGGCCTGCTCAACGGGCTCATGCCCTGCGGCCCGCTCCAGGCGATGCAGCTTTACGCCCTTTCCACGGGAAGCCCGCTGCGGGGCGGCCTCTCGATGTTCCTGTTCAGTATCGGGACCGTGCCCCTCATGTTCGGCCTTGGCGCGCTGGGTTCCTTTTTAAGCGATACGGCCCGGGGGCGCGTTTTTTCCTCCCGGGTGATGAAGGCCGGCGCGATCCTGGTAACCGTACTTGGCTTAACCATGTTTACGAACGGCTGGACCCTGGGCGGCTTTCCCGGCCTTCCGGGCCCCGCCCGGGCTGCTTCCGGGCGTACCGAAACCGCAGACGCGCCTGTTTTCGCGGACAACGTGCAGCTGGTGAGCAGCACCCTGGCCCCCGGCCGCTACCCGGCTATCACGGTCCGGGCGGGTATCCCGGTAAAATGGACAATCGACGCCCCCCAGGGAAGCATCAACGGCTGCAACAGCCGGATGATAATCCGGGAGTACGGCATCGAACACCGCTTCAAGCCCGGCGAAAACATAATCGAGTTTACCCCGGAGCGGGCCGGCAGATTCCCCTACTCCTGCTGGATGGGCATGATCCGCAGCTCCATCACCGTTGTCGCGGAGGGCGAGGCCGTTGCCGGAGAACCCGCCGCCGCAATCGGGCCCGTCCCCGCAGGGGTGACGATACCGTCCGACGAGGTCGTCGTTGCCGAAATAGACGGGGCCGGCGTACAGCGGGTAACGATAAGCCTGAGCGACGACGGTTTCAGCCCGTCCGTAATTGTCATGGAGAAAGGGCTCAGAACCGAATGGACCATAAAAAACGATTCCCTTGACGAGGGGAATTCGGCCCTGCTCTTCCCGCTCTACTACGCCCGAATAGAAATGGACCCGGGGGATAACATTATAGAAGTAATACCGTCAGGCGATTTCGAATTCTCAACAGTTGATAATATCTTTTACGGCTATGTAAAAACCGTGGACGATATTGGCGGCGTGGATATCGAGGCGGTGAAGAAAGAAGCCGCGGAATTCGAAACCCTTATCTACCCGGAAGACTACTTTGAAGCGGTGGCCCGGGGCGGATACTGCGGTTCCGGCAGGGCTTAATTTTTCGGAGGTGCATGATGATACGGGAACCTGTTCAAAACGCGCGCGGCGGCCCGGGAATGGGGAGGCCGGCGGCTCTGGCAGTTCTGCTGCTGCTGCTTGCCGGGGCGGCTCTGCCCGCGCAGAACGCCGGGCGGATGAACGTTGTCAAGCCGGCAATCGCCGACCAGGATCTGGTAATCCCCATAGCGGAGCTGACGGAAAACGCCGCCTTCTACCCCGTGGACATACAGGGGACCCGGATCGAAGTGATCGCGGTAAAGGCCCCCGACGGCACGGTCAGGACCGCGTTTAATACCTGCCAGGTCTGCTACGCGTCGGGGCGCGGCTTTTACAAACAGCAGGGGAGTCTGCTCGTATGCCAGAACTGCGGCAACCGTTTCAGGATGAGCCAGGTGGAACGGCGCTCGGGCGGCTGCAACCCGGTGCCCATATTCCCGGCGAATAAAACGGTGGATGATAAAAGCGTCACCATTTCCAGGGATTTCCTGGCAAAGGCAAAGGAAATATTCGCCTACTGGAAGAGGGGCTAGGGGTTTGTTGCGCTTCGCGCACAAAATAGTATAAATATTCATTTTATGAATATTTATACCTTTGCAGCAGGCTGCCAATTCCGGGGCGATTTTTTGAAAACAGGAGTACTGTTATGGAAAGCCGGACCTTGTCTATAGGCGGGATGACCTGCGCGGCCTGCGCGGGGCGGATCGAGCGGACGGTGAAAAAAATCGAGGGCGTCAGTACCGCAACAGTCAACCTTGCAAGCGAAAAACTGTTTGTCGAATACGACGCCGCGCCGCGCCTTCCGGCGATTAAGGAGGCGGTTGCCAAAATCGGGTACGAGGTTCTGGAAAAACCGAGAGCCGCCCTGTCCATCCCCATAGGGGGCATGACCTGCGCCGCCTGCGCCGCCCGCGTGGAAAAGGCCATACGCAGGCTGAACGGCGTCGAGAGCGTGTCGGTGAACCTTGCCACGGAAAAGGCGGCGGTAAGCTACGACCCGCAGGCGCTGCGCCTCTCGGCGATTAGGGAAGTTATCGAAAAGGCGGGCTACAGGGCGCTCAGCTTTTCCGGGAAAGAAGCGGTTGACGAGGACCGGCTCCGCAAGGAGCGGGACATCAGAATCCTCAAAACCAAATTCATAATCGCCGCCTCTTTCGCCCTGCCCCTGCTCTACATCGCCATGGCCCCCATGATCGCCTGGGTGCGCCTCCCCTTCCCCGGGGCCCTTTCGCCGATGCGCTTCCCCCTGGCCTACGGCCTCGCGGAACTGGCCCTGACCCTTCCCATCATCGCGGTGGGCTACCGCTTTTACACCGTGGGCTTCAAGGCGCTCTGGCAGCGCAGCCCTAACATGGATTCGCTTATCGCCCTGGGAACCACAGCGGCGGTGCTTTACAGCGCCTACAATATTCTACAGATAATACAGGGCCACTCTATGGCGGTCCATTCCCTTTACTTTGAAACAGCCGGGGTTATTATCGCGCTGATACTTCTGGGGAAGACGCTTGAGGCCGTGTCCAAGGGCCGTACCAGCGAGGCTATCAAGAAGCTGATGGGGCTCGCGCCGAAAACCGCCATCATACTTGAGGACGGGGCGGAAAAGGAAATCCCCATTGAAGAAGTGCTGCCGGGCGATATTATCATCGTAAAGCCCGGGGCCAGGATACCCGTGGACGGGACGGTAACCGAAGGCCGCAGCGCCGTTGACGAATCCATGCTCACCGGCGAGAGCATGCCGGTGGACAAAAGCGCCGGCGCCGATGTGTACGCCGCGACCATTAACACTACCGGCGTTGTCCGGTTCAGGGCGACAAAAGTCGGCAGCGATACCGCCCTTGCCCGGATTATCAAACTGGTGGAAGACGCCCAGGGTTCCAAGGCGCCCATCGCCAAGCTGGCCGACGTTGTATCGGGCTATTTTGTCCCCATCGTCTGCCTTGTCGCGGTAATGTCCGGCGCGGCCTGGTTTATCGGCACCCGTGACATTGAATTTTCCCTTACGATATTTATTTCCGTCCTTGTCATAGCCTGCCCCTGCGCCCTCGGCCTGGCCACCCCGACCGCCATCATGGTGGGGACCGGCAAGGGCGCCGAGAACGGCATCCTCATAAAAAGCGGCGAGGCTCTGGAGACGGCCCACAGGATTGACACCATCGTCTTTGATAAAACAGGAACCATTACCGAGGGGAAGCCCGAGGTTACCGACATTATCCCAGCCGGGGGGGCGGACGCGGAGTATTTGCTGCGGATCACGGCCTCCGCCGAGAAGGGCTCGGAGCACCCGCTGGGCCAGGCAATCGTAAACGGCGCGGAGGAGAGGGGCCTCGGGCTTCTCAAGGTGGACCGCTTCGAGGCCCTGGCGGGCCGCGGCATCGAGGCCGAAATCGGCGGGGTAAGGGCCCTGGTGGGGAACCGCAAGCTTATGGAAGAGCGGGGCGTCCCGCTTGAGGAACTGGAGGCCGCATCCGACCGCCTTGCCGGGGAGGGGAAGACGCCCATGTACGCGGCCTTTAGTGAAAACGGGGACGCTTTTAGCGCCGCAGGGATCATCGCGGTGGCGGACGTGGTGAAGGCGGGCAGCGAGGCCGCCGTCAAGAGCCTTCGGGGGATGGGCATAGAGGTCGCCATGATAACCGGCGACAACCGGAAGACGGCCGCCGCCATAGCCAGGCAGGTCGGCATAGACCGCGTCCTCTCGGAGGTGCTGCCCCAGGACAAGTCCGCCGAGGTAAAAAAATTGCAGGAATCAGGAGGGCCCGCGCGCGGGGAAAAGCGCCGGCTTTCCCCCGTCGCCGCGAACCGGCGGCGGTTTGTCGCCATGGTAGGGGACGGCATCAACGACGCCCCGGCCCTGGCCCAGGCGGACATCGGCATAGCTATCGGCTCCGGCACCGATGTCGCGATGGAATCGGCGGACATCGTTCTGATGCGCAGCGATCTTGCGGACGTGCCCACGGCCATCAACCTGAGCAAGAGGACCATCCGCACTATCAAGCAGAATCTCTTTTGGGCATTCGGCTACAACACGGTGGGAATCCCCCTCGCGGCCGGCGTGCT
>JAIRRR010000171.1 GCA_031255875.1 Treponema sp. | reverse complement strand
TTTCCAGAGGTTCCACGGAGAAAATTGCTAATTCCTTGATATACAACAAATTACGCAGTTGCAATTTTCTCCACGGGGTAAGAAAACCTCCGAAAACTGAAGTTTTCAGAGGTTCCCTAGAGAATCGCCGCGAAGCCAAATCGAACCAAAGGTTCGCGGGCGGAAAAGGGTGGAATATGGGGTTTTTCCTCGTCGTTAAAGAATCACGCCCGCCCCTGAGTGTAAAAAACCGCCAAAGTGAAGGGCGGTATTTCGCCGTTATTAATGGGCGACGCGCTTAACACGCAGTCCCCCTCTTCGCCTGCGGCCCTTACCGGCTTCTCCCCGGCCCAGACCGCCCGCAGCGGGCCCTCCCGGCCGCCGATGATCCAGCGGGAGACACCGCCTTCCTCCTCGTAACGCATCCGGCACGAGTTGATAAGCGCGGTATGGTTTTTCCTGAACGCGATAAGGTCCCTGAAAAAAGCCCGGAGCTCCCCGTCCTGCCGCTCCTCGTCCCAGACCATGGGGCGGCGGCTGTCCGCGTCGCCCGTGCCTTCCATGCCGATCTCGGTACCGTAGAAAATACAGGGCGAGCCGGGAAGCAGGAAAAGCATGGCAAAGGCGTTACGGAGCGCGCGCTTGTCGCCTTCCGCCAGGGTCAGCGCCCGGGCCGTGTCGTGGGAATCGAGCAAATTAAAAGCCACGCGGGTATGCAGATCGCTGTAACGGGAAAGGACGGATGCCAGCCTGCTATTGAACGCGGACGCGCCGCCTTTGCGGTCAAAGCCCTTCCGCAGGAAAAAGTCGGCGACGGCAAAACCCAGGGGGTAGTTCATCGTCGAATCGAAGCAGCCCGGGTTAAGCCAGTTTGACGCGTCGTGCCACATCTCCCCCAGAATGTAGCAGTCGGCCTTGGCCTCCCGGACGCTGCGGGAAAATTCCCGCCAGAAATCCAGGGACACTTCGTCGGAAACGTCCAGCCGCCAGGCGTCAATAGCGCATTTCTTGATCCAGTAAACCGCCGCGCCTATAAGGTACTCGCGGACCCGGGGGTTTTCGGTATTCCACTTGGGCATTTCCGCGACAAAGGAAAAGGTGTCGTAGTTGATCTCAAAACGGTTATCGTACTTTTCCCGCACGGGGAAAGAGTGGATGTGGAAATAATCCCGGTACGCCGACTTTTCCTGGTTTTTAAGCACGTCCTGCCAGAAGGGGTGGGAAGCGCCGATGTGGTTAAACACCGCGTCCAGCATAACCCGGATACCGGCCCCGTGCGCCTCGGCAACCAGCGCCTCGAGATCGTCGTTGGTCCCGAAATGCCTGTCCACCGCAAAATAATCGGCCGTATCGTATTTGTGGTTCGAAGGCGCGGAGAATACCGGCGTCAGGTAGATGCCGTTCACCCCCAGGTCCTTCAAATAGCCCAGCTTTTGCCTGATGCCGGCAAGATCGCCCCCGAAGAAAGTACGGGGCCCGGGCTTACCCGTTTCCCAATCCGCCGTTTCCGCAGGCGAAATCGAAGGATCGCCGCTGCAAAAACGTTCCGGGAAAATCTGATACCAAACAGTATCCTGCGCCCATTCCGGCGCGGAGGGGGCGTCAACCTCGTGGATAAAGGGGAAGAAAAAGAAATTGAAATTGTCGCCGGTTAGGCCCCCGGACGGATCGGCTGAATCTCCGGCGCAGGGCACGACGCCCTCTTTTTCGGAAAAGTAGAAAGACCCCTCCGCAGTTTCGAGGGTAAAGCCGTATTTCATGCGCCGCCTTTCGGGCATTTTCAGTTCGGCGCGCCAGACAACGCGCCCCGGGTCTTCGTACTGTTTTTCAAGGCCGGCATTCTTGTACCGCCATACCCACGGGGAGCCGGGCAGCTCGCCGTTTTTCACGGTTTCAAAGGGATCGCCGTAAACAAGGCCGGCACAGATCACCTCGGCGGAACAGACAAGGCGCAGGACAATCTTTTTCCGGTATCGGTCGTAATAACAGTAAGGCAGGGAAGCCCTGTGTTCGGCGAACGGAACGCACGATTCCACTCAATTTGTCTCCTTTCGTTTGAAACGCCGTCGTTTTCTTTACAGTTTATGCATAAATCCGCCCCTGTCAAACATCTTCGCACGTCTCCTGAGCCTGTTCCGGTTCATTGACAAGACGCGCGAAATCCAGCACCATTAAACATCCCGGGCCGTCCGCCGCGCAACAGCGTAATAGCTTTTGTTTTACTGCGGGCTGCCCCGCCCGAAGGCGCGGGATACCGGCCCCTCGAATTTAAGGAGATGCCATGCAGGCAAAACGGATAATCCCCTGCCTTGACGTTGATGACGGCCGGGTTGTAAAAGGCGTAAAGTTTAAGGGCATCAGGGACGCGGGGGATCCGGTGGAACTGGCCCGCCGTTACAACGAGGAAGGCGCCGACGAACTTACCTTTCTTGACATCGGGGCTTCCTACAAAAGCCGGGCGACTCTGCTCGATGTGGTACGCCGGGTCGCGAAAGAAGTTTTCATACCGCTCTGCGTGGGCGGCGGGATACGCAGCGTGGAGGATATGCGGGACGCCATGAACGCTGGCGCCGACAAGGTTTCCGTCTGCACGTCCGCCCTGAAAAACCCGGCGCTGCTCGCGGATATGGCGCGGGCCTACGGCAGGCAGTGCGTGGTGCTTTCTATAGACGCGAAACGGGTGCCCGGCGGCGGGACGCGGGACGAAGAACCCCGCTGGAACGCCTATTCGCACGGCGGCCGCGAGGACACGGGGATTGACGCGATTGCGTGGGCGGCGCGGGCCGTGGAACTTGGCGCGGGGGAAATACTGCTCAATTCGATTGATGCCGACGGGACCGGCGCGGGTTACGATCTGGAGCTTACGCGGCGTATTCTGGAAACGGCGCCGGTGCCGGTAATCGCCTCCGGCGGTGCGGGGAACCTTGGGCAGATAGCGGAGGTACTGCTGGACCCCGGGGCGGACGCGGCGCTGGTGGCGTCCATGCTCCACTTCGGCGAGGCGACAATTCCGGAAATCAAGAAATTTATCGAATCGAAAGGGGTGTGCGTCAGATGGTAATAGCGTCGATTGATGTGCAGAACGGCAAAGTTGTCCAGCTTAGGCAGGGCGCGGAACTGGTGCTTGAGCGCGATGACCCGGCGGAACTGGCCGCAGAATTTGACCGGTACGGGGAAGTGGCGCTTGTTGATCTGGACGCGGCTATGGGAAAAGGCAATAACCTTGAAATGCTGAAGCCGCTCCTGCGCAGGGCCGAATGCAGGGTAGGCGGAGGCATAAGGACGCCCGGACAGGCGCGCGAACTGGTAAGCCTTGGGGCGGCGAAGATCATCGTCGGATCGGGCGCGTTCCGCGATCCGGCAAAAAGAGGAACGGGCCCTGCCGGGGGGGAGTTCGCCGTAAACGCGGAGTTCCTCGGCGCGATGGCGCGGCAGATCGGCCGCGACCGGCTGATCGTTGCCGTTGACGCGCGGCGCGGCCCGGGCGGCGGCTACGAAATTGTCGCGGACGGCTGGAAGACAGCCACCGGCCTTGATCTGCTCGAAACGGCAAAGGCGGTCGAGCCCTATGCGGCGGAGCTGCTCTTTACCTGCGTTGACCGGGAAGGGACCATGGGCGGGATCGATCTTGAAATTGTAAAAAGTTTGAGGGAAAACGTTTCCTGCGCGGTAACCGTGGCGGGCGGCATCTCCTCCCTGGAAGAGATCGAGGCCGTTGCCGCCCTTGGCTGCGACGCGCAGCTTGGCATGGCCCTTTATACCGGGAAGATCTCCCTTGCCGACGCCTTTGTCCGTTCCCTTAACTGGAAAAAACTTGCCGGGCCTTCCCTGCCCGCCGCCGAGGCCCCGGAGGCCGCGCTTATTCCCGTTATCGCGCAAAGCGCGGACGGCCAGGTGCTGATGACGGGATTCGCCGACAGGGAATCGCTTAACGAAACTTTCAGGCGGCAGAATCTCTGTTTCCACAGCCGCAGCCGGAACAGGCTCTGGATGAAGGGCGAAACTTCCGGTAACACATTGAGGCTTAAGCGGCTGCGGGCCGACTGCGACCGGGACGCCCTGCTCGCGGTGGTGGAACCGGCAGGCCCGGCGTGCCACACCGGGGCCTGGTCCTGCTTCTCCTGGAACCGGCGCTTTACCTGGGAATTTTTGCAGTCCGTCATCGAGGAGCGGTTCAGAAACCCCGTGCCCGGTTCCTACACCGCGACACTGGACGACGGGCTTGTGCGGGAAAAGGTGTCGGAAGAGGCGGAAGAACTCTGCACAGCCGGGGGCCGCGGGGAAATTATCTGGGAAGCGGCGGACCTGCTCTATTTTACTACCGCCCTGATCACCCGCGCCGGCGTGTCGGTACAGGAAGTGCTGGACGAGCTTGACAGAAGACACAAAAAATGAGCGTTTACTGGAACAGCAGGGTACGAAAACTCGATCCCTATATACCGGGCGAACAGCCCCGCGACAGGAAATTCATCAAACTCAATACGAACGAGAACCCCTACCCGCCGCCGCCGGGGGTCGTCGAGGCGATCCGGAAGGCGGCGGGGGAGGCGCTACGGCTCTACCCGGATCCGTCCTGCCTGGAACCCAGGCTGGCGATCGCCGAGCGGTACGGGGTCCGGCCCGGCCAGGTCTTTATCGGGAACGGGTCCGACGAGGTGCTGGCCTTCGCGTTCGCCGCCTTTTTCGGGAAAGGAGCGGGCGGGAGCATGGACAAGGCCGCGCCGCCGCTCCTGTTTCCGGACATTACGTACAGCTTTTACCCCGTGTACGCGGCGCTCTGGGACATTCCCTTTATAACCGTCCCGCTTTCGGAGAATTTTACCATCAGCATAAACGATTATTGCACTAATTCCGGCGGGGCGGTTTTCCCCAACCCCAACGCGCCTACGGGGATCGCGTTAAAGGCGGAAGAAATACTGCCCCTTGCCGAGTACCAGGGGCGGAACAACCGGGTGTTAATTGTGGACGAGGCCTACGGCGCGTTTGCCGGTACCGGCCCCCTGCCGGGCGAGGGGCTCTTGGGCGCGGAATCGCTTGTGCCGTATATCGGCGGGCATCCGAATATGCTCACCGTGCATACCCTTTCCAAAATGGCCTCCCTGGCCGGGCTCCGGGCGGGCTTTGCCATTGGAAACGAAGCGCTTATCGAGGGACTCTGCCGGGTGCGGGATTCCTTCAACTCCTACCCGGTTGACCGGCTTGCCCAGGCGGGAATAAGCGCCGCGATGGCCGACGCCGGCTATTACGCCGGAACCGCCCGGAAGGTGATCGCCACCAGGGAGCGCGTCGCCCCGCTGCTGCGGGAAGCGGGCTTCGAGGCGCTGCCTTCGGCGGCCAATTTTATCTTTATCCGGCGCCCGGGGAAAACCGGGGCGGAGCTTTTCGCCGCGTTCAGGGAGCGGGGCATACTGGTGCGGCAGTGGGACCGGGGCCGCATCACGGGCTTTGCGCGGGTAAGCATCGGCACGGACGCGGAGATGGACGAATTCCTCAGCGCGGCCCGGCAGATCGCCGGGGCGGGGAAATGAACGGAGAGGCGGGGGCCTTCCGCGCCGGGCCGGTGGAAAACCACCGCGAAAGGGAAGGGGGCGCCCTGGTCTACCCGGTCTATTCGCGCAGATCCGGCGGGCTTTCCGTCGGGGTAAACCTCTTCCCGGACAGGAAATCCTGCTCCTTCGACTGCCCCTACTGCGAGGTATTCCCCTTTTCCCGGAATGCCGCCTTTTCCGCCGCGCTGATGGAAGGGGCGCTGGAAAAAGCCCTCGCCGGCGCGCGGGCGGCAAGAATCCCGGTCCGGGACATCTCGTTCTCCGGCAGCGGAGAGCCTTCCCTGTCGCCGCATTTTGCCGGCGCGCTGGAAGCCGCCGCCCGCATACGCGACAGGCAGGCCCCGGAAGCGGCGCTGGTGCTCATTACCAACGGCACGGGCCTGCTTGACGAGAAGCTGTACGGCTTTCTCCGGGACCGCGCCCTGGGCGTTCCGGCGCTCAGGATCTGGCTCAAGCTCGACGCGGGCACCCCGGGCTGGTACGCGCGGATAAACAGGTCCGCCGTCGATTACGCC
>JAIRRR010000157.1 GCA_031255875.1 Treponema sp. | reverse complement strand
TTCGGCGCTTTGGGATCGAGCCTTGCCTTGCCCGCGCTTTCCTTGATAAGCCGCAGGAGCCGGTCTATCGAAACTTTGGCGACCTTGCCGAATTCCACGCGGACCTGGCCGGAGCGTTCCCTCATTGAAGCGACGGAAATTTCGCGGCAGATAATGCGGATCTCCGCCAGGGAGAGCAGGGAGGCGGCCTCGTCCGGGGGCGGGCCGAATCGGTCCAGAAGCTCGGCGTGGAGGCTTTCCAGCTCGTCCTTGTCTTTGACCGAGGCGATCTTCTTGTAGACTTCCATTTTTTCCTGGGGCCCGTCTATGTAGCTGTCCGGGATAAAGCCCGAGTATTCCAGTTCCAGCAGGGTCTCGTTTTCCGCCTCGTAGTGCTCGTCTTCCAGCCGGCGTATGGCCTCGTCAAGCAGGCGCAGATAAAGGTCGAAGCCCACGGAATAAATGTCGCCCGACTGCTCGCGGCCCAGGAGGTTCCCCGCCCCGCGGATCTCCATGTCCTTCATGGCGATCTTGAAACCCGAGCCGAGTTCGGTAAAGTCCGATATTACCTGCAGGCGCTTCATGGCGACCTCGTTCAGGGCCTTGTCCCGGGGGTAGAAAAGGTACGCGTAGGCTACCCGATCGGAACGGCCGACTCGGCCCCTGAGCTGGTAAAGCTGGGAAACACCGTACATGTCCGCCCGGTCTATGATAATCGTGTTTACGTTGGGGATGTCTATGCCGTTTTCGATTATCGTTGTGGAAACAAGCACGTGGAATCCCCCGTGGATAAACCGGTGCATCACGTCTTCCAGTTCCTGCCCGTCCATCTGGCCGTGGGCCGTGTCCACCAGCATTTCCGGCACCAGGCGCTCAAGGAGTATGCGCGTCTCCCTGAGACTCTCTACCCTGTTGTGCAGGAAGAATATCTGCCCCCCCCGCTCGACTTCCCTCCGTATGGCCTGGGCGATACGCTCCTCGTTCCATTCCTCGATGACCGTTTCGATAGGGTGCCGGTTGCGCGGGGGCGTGGCCAGGAGGCTCATGTCGCGGATCTTGAGTAGGCTCATGTGGAGGGTGCGGGGTATGGGCGTGGCGCTCAGGGTAAGGCAGTCCACGTTGGTTTTCATCTCCTTGAGGCGCTCCTTGTCCTTGACGCCGAAACGCTGCTCCTCGTCGATAACCATAAAGCCAAGGTCCTTGAAAACAACGTCCCGCTGGATGATCCGGTGCGTCCCTATCAGTATGTCTATCTGCCCGTCTTTTACCTGTTCCAGAATCTGCCGGGCGTTTTTCCGGTCGACAAAGCGCGACAGCATACCTATGCGTACCGGGAAACGGGAAAACCGTTCCTGGAAATTCTCGTAGTGCTGTTCGGCGAGTATCGTGGTGGGCGCGAGGAAAGCCGCCTGCTTCCCCCCCATTACCGCCTTAAAGCAGGCCCGCATCGCGACTTCGGTTTTGCCGTAGCCCACGTCGCCGCAGACAAGCCGGTCCATGGGATGGGGGCTCTCCATGTCTTCCTTTATTTCTTCCACACAGCGGAGCTGATCGGCCGTTTCCTCGAAGGGGAAGGCCGCCTCGAACATGGTCTGCCACTCGGTGTCTTTGGGGAACGGGAAACCCCGGGCGGCCTTCCGCTTTGAATAGAGCGCCACCAGGCGCTGGGCAATGTCCTCGACGGATTTGCTTACCCTGTTTTTCCGGTTTTCCCAGCTTTTGGATCCGAGCTTGTCCAGCCGGGGCGGCGCGCCTTCGTTCCCGATATAGCGCTGGACCATGTTCACCTGCTCGATAGGCACGAACACTACCTCTTCGCCCAGGTACTCTATCCTGACATAGTCCCGCTCATGCCCCAGGGCCCTGATACGCTCTATCCCCTTGAAAAGCCCGATTCCGTAATTAACGTGAACCACATAGTCGCCCGGGTTTAATTCCACGAAGGTGTCAATGGCGGCGCTTTTAACCTGCCTGAGCGATCGGGGCGCGCGCTTCCGGCGTCCGAATATCTCGTTTTCCTGCACCACCATGAGCTTTACGGCGGGCAGCGCGAAACCCGAGGAAAGCGGTAGCGCCTCCACCGCCGGCAGCCCGCCCGCCTTGAGCGCATCCCTGTCCCTGAACAGTTCCCGGATACGCTCCGCCTGCACTTCGGATTCGGCGGCGACGACCAGCTGCCAGCCCTGGCCGAGCAGGTTGCCGAATTCCTCGTTCAGGTAGTCGATGTTCCCGAAAAAACTCCGGGGGGGATCGCAGCCCAGGGGGAGCCGCGCGCCGGAAATTTCCGCGTCCCGCTTGATGCTCATAAAAGAAACGCTTCTTCCGGCGCGGCTTGCCAGATCCTCAAAGCGGAGCAGTATGCGCGAGGGCAGGGGGATCTCGCGGCCGCCGCCGGCGCGGGCCTGGCGGTAAAGCCCGCCGTACTCCCGCTCAAGGGATTCCTGGGCGTTTTCAAGGCGTTCGCGGTCAAGGAAAAAAACGACCGCGCCTTCGCCAAGATAGCCGGTCAGATCCGGGACGCCCCCGCCTTCAAAGGCCAGGGGGAAGAGTAATTCTTCCCCGGCGGTGGTACGGCGGGCCATCAGGTCCTCAAGGCAGGCCTTGCCGTTATCGGTAAATTCCCCGGCCTCCTCAAGGGCCCGGCCCAGGGCGAGGATGCGCTCGTCGGTCCAGACAACTTCTTTAAGCGGGCGGATAAGCAGGCGGCCGGGGTTTTCCAGCCCGCCCCTCGCCGTCGTAGTCTGATCGGCCGGGTCGAAGAACCTGATCGATTTTACCGTGTCGAAGTCGAAGAGCACGCGGACCGCCGCCTCGTCGCCCCCCATCAGTATGTCGAGCACTTCGCCGCGCAGGGCGAACTCCCCGTGGATCTGGACCCGGGGCACCCTGGTATAGCCGTAGCTCGCCAGGGTCCGGGCCAGGGACGGGGTGTCGATGGTATCCCCGGTTTTAAGCTCGATGAGCAGGCTCCGTATATAATCCGCAGGCGGCAGCGGGGTAAGGAAGGCCCGCTCCGGGACCAGGACTATGCCCGGCCGCCCCAGGGCCAGGTCGCTCAGTACCCGGGTCCGCTCCCCGAAGACGGCGGACAGGGGGGCCATTTCCCGGTAGGCCATGGTCCCCCACCAGGGGAGGATCGCCGCCGGCGCCCCCAGGGTTTCAAGGTCCCCCGCAAGGTCCTCGGCCTCGCGTTCCGTGGGGGTGACGACCAGGAAGACGCCCGGGGCCGATGAAAAAAGCCGTGCCAGGAGGAAGGCGGTAAAGGATCCCTCGGCCCCTTCCAGATCCAGGGGGAATTCCCCCTGCTTAAAACGCCCGAGGACCCGGGCAAGCTCGGCCGAAAGATCTATTCTTGAAAGTGAGGCCGGAAAGGATAAGGTATTCATGACGATCTGCCGATCACTATACTATAAAAATGTCTTTTTATTAAGGGCGGGGAACGCCTGTTTTACCCTTGCCGGAACCCCGCGAGGGGCCGGCGCGCCGGAGTTGTATCGTGACTGGAAATAAAAAGCCTGTACGCGCGGGCCTGCCGTGTTTTTCGCGCCTGCTTGTATGCTGTATCCTGGGCGCTTTTGGCGCATCCCCGGCTTTTGCCGCGCAGAATATCGAGCTGAGCGTCCGTTTTTTCGACCGGCGGGTCTACTACCTGACCGAGGCCCCCATCCTTGTCCAGGTGACCGTCGCCAACAACGGGCCGGAAAGCTACAGTTTCCGCCTTGCCGAAGACCGGGCCTTTTCGGTTGATTTTGACGTGCGCACGGTTTCCAACAGGCCCCTGGAGGCCGCGCCGCCGCTTGTCCGCAAGCGGTCGAGCTACCGGCAGGTTTTTTTCCGGGAGGTCGCGGTGGAAAGCGGCGAATCTTTTTCCTTTGTGGAAGATGTACGGGACTACGTGGATTTCAGGAACAGCGGGGCCTACGTGCTCCGGGCGCGGCTGTTCCCCGGCCTTTACCGGGGGCCGCTCGCGGCGCAGGAGGCGGCGGACAGCGGCGGCGCGCTGGAATCGAACCGGCTTTCGCTCAGCCTGCGCCCCCCCTCGGTTCCCGGCCCGGACGGCATACCCCTGGAAATGGATGTGGAAACCAACGCGGTACTGGTACGCGAGAAACTCTCCCCCGACGAAGTGGTGGACTACACGCTTAAAGCCCGGCAGAAATCCCAGTGGGAAAAGTTCTTCCTCTACCTCGATCTGGAATCCCTCTTGTCGCGGGACAGCGTCCGCAGCCGCCAGTGGAGGGCGGAATCCGAAGAGGGCCGCCGCCGCATGGTGGCCCGGTACCGGGACGAGCTGCGGAACGCGGTAACGGACGGGGACATCTCTACCATCCCCACCGAGTACACTATTGAGCGGACCAGTTATGACGCGGAGGAGAGCGCGGTAATAGTGCTTGAAAAATTCAAAGTGCCGTCGGGCGACTACACCGAGCGGAAACGTTATACCTATACCCTGCGCCGCCGGGACAATATCTGGATTATCACGGATTACGTAGTGCTCAACCTGGGGACAGAATGAAACTGATGGTAATTTGCGCTTCTCCGGAAGCCCCGTGGGGAATCGCCGCATCCTCCCGGCTCACCGCGCCGGTCGAGATTATCTGTTACAGCCAGGCGCTCAAGGCCATGGACAACATCGAGGAAGTCGATCCCCACGCGATGGTCGTCAGCGCCTGCGACTTTCCCCGGCACTGGAAAACCATAGTGCAGTACGTGCGCCAGGAGCGCTCCAAGAGACGCTGCCCCATTATCGTGCTGCACGGCGATAACTTTGGCGCGGATGACGCCGCCAAGGCCCACTTTATCGGGGTGAACGCCGTGGTGCCGGATTCCCTCCCGCCGGAAGACAAGGCCGGCCGCATACTGGACGTGCTGGATCGCTACTTTGGCGCGGGCGGGCGGCGCGGGCCGCGTGTCGATTAACGCCCCGCTCAAGGCCGCTTTAGGCGTATAGGAACCTCCAGAAACTGCGGTTTTTGGAGGTTTTTCGCCGTTATGCGGGAATTTGGGCGCACCCGGATTCGAACCAGGGACATCCGCCGTGTAAAGACGGCGCTCTAACCAGCTGAGCTATGCACCCGCCCCTTTAAGGTATCAGGAAGGGGG
>JAIRRR010000005.1 GCA_031255875.1 Treponema sp. | reverse complement strand
TTTGAAGCCGAGGTCCTGCACCTCTGGGACGTGATCACGGTTATCTACGAGGATTCCAAGCGTCTTTTCAAGATCAGCGATTTTAACGATCTGGCGGCCAAGAACAAGAACAGGATACGCAAGACGATCAAGGAAAAAACAGGGGAGCCCCTCTACGAGGATATTGACAAGGCCTGGGACGAAATTTCCTTTATCGCCACCGGGGAAACCGAAGTGGAAAAGATGAACCGTACCTACGTCTACGAAAAAGACAAGATACGGCAGAAACTTATCCTGATGCGGGAAAAACTCAAGGATATGTACGACTACCAGTACCCGGTTGAGCGGCGGGTTTTGGAAGACCGGCTCAATTTCCTGGAACGGGAATATTACCGGTTCGATTATATGATCAACCCCTACCACATCCAGCCCGGCCTTCTGCTTGATGTCGATATAACTTCGATAAAGCGGAAAAAGGCTACCCTGGATTCCATGGCGAACGTGCTCAACGAATTCCTCCACGGCGTGAGCAAGGGCTTTCAGGATGCCGCCTTCGCGTCTTTCAGCCGCCGGCGTTCCACGGTAAGGTCCGATATTAGCCAGAGCTTCTCTTCCGAAATCGACCGGGGCCCTGAATCCGAAGCCCCGCTGGCGCCCGCCCAGGCTTACCTTGATCTGCTCAACAACGGCGACGCTGCGGCGGATATGCCGGCGGACTCCGGGACAACGCCCGCCGCTCCGGCAAAGGCCGGGGCCGGTACTGCGGGGGCAAGGCCCGCAAAAAAGCCGGCGGAGGCAAAGCCCGCCAGGAAAAGCGGCGGCAGATCCGGCAGGGGCGAGCTGAGAGAGATCTGATGCCGCAGGGCACGCCCCGGCAGACTTGACGCGGATCTTGCTCTGCCGGCCCGGCGTCCTTTTTTTCCCTGGGCCTGTTCAGGAACCCGGCCGGTTTTTGGGCGGGCTCCCGGAGAGAATTGCCAATTCAGTTTTTAATCGGACGCGACTCTGCGGCTGTTTTAATTATCGAATACAAAGAGGAAGCGCGTATGGCAGACACCAATTTGGAAATTCTTTCGACCAGGGCCGGGTTCAATTCGGCGGTCCGGCATATCAAGAAAACTATCGGCATTCTGGATTCCCTGGGGCCGGACGGGAATCTTGCCGATACCCTTTTTGACCTTGACGCCCAGGAGCCTGGCGAGCGCGCTGGGATCATCCTCAGGATGCTTCTGGTGGACAAGCTCGGTTATAAAGCCGTGT
This sequence comes from Treponema sp., assembly GCA_031255875.1. GTDB lineage: Bacteria > Spirochaetota > Spirochaetia > Treponematales > Breznakiellaceae > JAIRRR01. Next base: position 4,081 of record JAIRRR010000005.1, on the reverse strand, counting down.
CCTGCAACTTGGGCGCGGTGTCTGCGGATTTCGAGGCCCTGGCCGCCGAATTCGCCCGGTGGAAGGCGGTGGATTTGGTGGCGGCCTACCATCACCCCGATTTGGGGCTTTTGGTGGCGAATCCCAAGGTGGCTGCGGAATTGGCGAATTTCGGCGCTTTGCGCAAGCGGGAGCTTCTGGTGGTCTACGCCGGAAAGGCGGACGCCCCTGCGGACAGCCAATGCGAGGAGGCGGCCCGCCTTGCCTGCTCCCTGTTTGAAGGCGGGAAGCCCAAACTGCCGGCCGCCCTTTACAGCGGCAGGTTTGCCGTGAAGAAGAAGCCCGCAGCCCGGCCCTCCGGGGCTGGCGGCGCCGCGTCCGCCCGGAAAAGCGCTGCCCTGAAAGCCGCGCCTGCCGCGAAATCCGGGGCGGGCGGCCCGGCAAAGGCCCTGTCCGGCAAAAAGGCGGCCGCAAGGGCCGCGCCTTCCGCAGGGGAACCGGTACGGGTCGCGGCGCCGGTGGTTACCGCTACGGCTCCGGCGATAACCCGGGGGCCGGTACGGATGACCCCCATGTATTCGGTGGTGGTGCAGAACGAGCTTTTCCATAACGGCAACGTGGAAGCGTGGAAACGGATCATCGCCAGCTACAACGCCAAGTATCCGGAATTCAAGGTGTACATCTACTATGAGGGGGAGCGTATTCTGGACATCAATTCCCTTTTCAAATGGGGCAAGGTAAAGCACGGAAGCTCTATCCAGTTTGCCGTTGTGGGAAACGGGATCAAGGATGTCGCTAAATTGCAGCGCTACCTTGTCCAGGGCGCGAGCCATCAATTCGAGGCTTTTCTGCGCGGCCCGGTCAGTACCACCTTAAATCTATTTTAAAGCCGCGCGGGCATTCAGCCGCGCCGGATAAAGGGTATAAATTATGGACAGTCGGATACATTTTTTCAGCCAAATCGACGTGATTCCCGGCAGTGTTCCGGGCAAGCTTTTGGGGCTGCGCGGCCGCCAGGCCAATGAATTTGCCGAGATGGGCTTCCCGATTTTGCCGGGCTTTGTCATCGACACTTCCCTCGCCTCGGAATTCGAAAAGATCGGCACAAAAGAAATAAGAAAAGATATAGCGGCCTTGCTCGCCAAGTGCGGGGGCATAGCGGGAAAAGAATACGGGGATAAGGACAACCCCATGCTCCTCAAAATCGTGATCTCGCCCAACCTGGCGGTTTCCGCCTATCCTGCCCTGCACAACTACGGCCTTGTCAGGGAGACGGTCCCGGGCTTCGTAAACTGGGTCGGGGGCGAGTTCGCCGCCCACGAAGTGCTGTTCATGATACGGGGCATGCTCAAGATTGAAGAGCGGATCAAGGAGCTTGAGGCAAAGTCCAAAGAGCAGCAGGAGATTGCCGGGCGTTTAAAAGTTCTGGACCGCATGCTGGGTTTCAAAGGCCCTTCCAACGAACTGGGCGGGCAAGAGGGGCCGGACGGGGCCGCCGGTAAAACCGCCGAAGAGTACATGGATGAATACGCCGGGTATTTCCCCGCAGGATTCTTCGATTCAGCGGAAGATCAGTTCGTCCTCGCGCTAAAGGAAATATCCCGGCTCCTTGCCATGGATGATCAGAACGACCGGGACACCGCGCTTCTGATCCAGCCCATGGTGTACGGCAACTACGGAAAAAATTCGGCCGCGGGCGATTATTATTCAAGGAACATTGTTACCGGGGAGAAAAAGCTCCAGGGGAAATTCTACCGGCAGAATTTCAACGAAATAGGCGCGGCAGGGCAGGACATCGGAAAAATAGGCGACGAGAAACTTAAAGAGCTGGAGAAGATAGCCTGGGCCCTGGAGGACAAATTCCGGGAGATCCGGTATATACGCTTCTGCGTGGAAAACGGCAAGCTCTGGCTCATTGAACAACGGCCGGTGGATCAGAAGTCAACCCAGGCGGACATCAAACTGCTCCTGGATCTGGCAAAGCGCAAGGTGGTCGATAACGCCTCTGTGGTCAAAGCCATAGATCCGGCGCGGCTCAACGAGATTCTCCACCCGGTTATTGATACGCCCAGCGCGAAGGGTCTTAAAAGCTGGAAGGGCGGCATTGCCGGCGCGCCGGGCGCGGCGATAGGCAGGGCTTATTTCAGTACCGAGGCCTTGCTTGAGGCGCGGAAGCTTTCCCTGAAAAAGGGGAAAGCCGAGCGTTTTGTCCTGGTGCTGGCCTCGTCGTTCGCGGAAGACGTAAAGGCGATCGAGGTAAGCGACGGGGTGCTGACCGCCGAGGGAGGGTATTCCGCCCACGCCTCCGTTGTCGCGCGGCAATACGGCAAGGTTTCCCTGGTCGCCCCGGAATTGAAGATAACCCGGGGCGGAATTTCGCAGGCCGGGGGCTCCCGGGCCAAAGGGTCGAAAAAGAAGGCCGTCCTGGGGGATATTGCCTTTTCAGAGGGGGATTATATCACCCTTAACGTTCCCTATTACGGCGAATCCTCGGTGTATCTGGGAAGCGCGAAGCTCATCGAGCCGAATCCCGGCGCTTCGGGGCTTTTGGAATTTATTTCCCTTGCCAGGACTTTCCATAAGGGTTTCCATGTCAGGGCGAACGCGGAAACGGCGCGAGACGCGGCCCTGGCCCTGTCCTTCGGGGCGGACGGCATAGGCCTCTGCCGTACCGAGCACATGTTTTTCGGCGCCGGCAGAATCAACGTTTTCCGGGAGATGATACTTTCGCCCTCAAAACAAGCGCGGGAAAAGGCGCTTAAAAAGCTCCAGGCAATGCAGCAGCAGGATTTCTACGGGATACTCAAGGTTATGGCGGGCAGGGAAGTGACCATACGCCTTCTGGACGCGCCTTTCCACGAATTCATGCCCCACACCGAGGACGAGCTTAACTCCTATATCGCGTACGCCTCCGCCGCCAAAAAACAAAAGCTGTCGAAAGCGGAGGTGCTGGCGGCCATAGACGCCCTTAACGAATTTAACCCCATGCTGGGCCACCGGGGCTGCAGGATCGCCGTTTCCTACCCTGAAATTTACGCCATGCAGGTACGGGCCATTTTCGGGGCGGCCTACAAACTGCGCTCGGAAAAAACGGACGTGCGCCTTGAAATAATGGTGCCGGTGGTGATGAACGAGCAGGAGCTGAAACTTATCGCCTTTGGGAAGAAAATTGAAGGCTCGAGCTATGCCGGCATTGTGGACATCGAGGAGAATTTCCGCCTTGAGCAGAAGGCCCGGGCGGTACCCTACAGCATAGGCACCATGATCGAGCTTCCCGCCGCAGCGCTGGGCGCGGGGGAAATCGCCAAATACGGGAGGTTTTTCAGTTTCGGCACCAACGACCTTACCCAGACCACCCTCGGCATTTCCCGCGACGATTTTACTTCCTTTATGCCCGACTACACCCTCTACGATCTTATCGACGGGAATCCCTTTAGTACTCTCGATCCGAGGGTAAAAGACATAATCGCCATAGCCGTGGAACGGGGCCGCCTTACCCGGCCGGACCTTGTCTGCGGGCTTTGCGGCGAGCACGGGGCGAATCCCGCGAACGTGCGCTTCTGCATGGATGCGGGCCTGGATTACGTGTCCTGCTCGCCGTATTCGGTGCCCATAGCGCTCCTGGCGGTTGCGCAGGCGGAGCTGGAAAAATCGGAAAACGATCGCCCCGACGGATAATAGCATTGCGCGTTGCGCAGGGCAGATAAAGCCCTATAGCTGATTTGACGCCAAAGCCATTATTTTATCCTGAGTTGCCTCGCCGTGCAGCAGTTCTCCGGTGATTTCGCCTTCGTACATGACAATGATGCGGTCGCAGAGGCTTAATATCTCCTGCATATCGCTGGACACAAAAACAATGCTGACGCCTTCCGACGCGAGGGTATCAATAATATCATAAATATCTTTTTTAACCCCTACGTCAATGCCCTGCGTCGGCTCGTCAAGAAAGAGTATCTTGGGATTATTCATGAGCCATCGGGCGATAATGACTTTTTGCTGATTTCCGCCGGAAAGGTTGCTGATAATCTGTTCCGGCCCGGGTGTCTTGATTTTAAGCCGCTGGATGTATTCCTTTACCCGGAGGTGTTCCTTCTTTGGGTAA
>JAIRRR010000054.1 GCA_031255875.1 Treponema sp. | reverse complement strand
AGCTGGAGGCGATAGCGCGTAATCCCGACATGCTGAGGGCCTACGAGCGGTACGAGAAGGCGGCGTCGGACTGGACGAGCAGCATAAACGGGGCCAGAAGGGAAGGGAAACAGGAAGGGTTGCAGGAGGGGAAACAGGAAGGGATAAAAGAGGCGGCGCGGAACTTGAAGGCGATAGGGGAGCCTGTCGAGAAGATAGTCCGCGTTACCGGCTTATCCCGGGATACGGTTGAAAGCCTGTAAAAAAAGTTAGGAACGGCGAGATGCAAGAGTGGCGAGGTATTATGGAAGAACAGGAATACCGGGCTTTGAATCATGTGCTGAGACTCCTGCGGGACGAGGCGGAGCCTGAAATCCCGGACGATCTCGCGGGAATACCCGTATTGGCGGAAACGCACCGCGAGCTTGGGGCTGTCCGGGAGGCCCTCCGCTCCCTGTCCGGGGGAAGCTTGCCGCCGGAAATTCCCGCCGGGGGGATACTCGCGGACTACCTCAACGCGCTGGGGGCCTGGCTCGGGGGCCTGGTCCGCCGGATGCGGATGGCGGAAAGCGGCGACTTTTCCCGGCAGGCGGATTACGCGGGCGAACTTTTCGACGCCTTTGACAGCATGGCCCTCCATCTGGACGGCATGCTTCACGAACTGCGTAAAAAAGAAGAGACCCTTTTGCTTATGACCCGGGACTTGCAGAACGAGGTGAGCCTGCGCAACTCCGCAGTTGCGGCGCTTCAGCAGAACGAGCTCCGGTTCCGGCACCTGGCAAGCCACGATTCGCTTACCGGGATCCTGAACCGCCGATCGTTCATGGAGCGGGCTTCCCGGGAAGCCCGGCTCGTCGGCCCGCAGAACATTCCCGGCTGCATCGCTATTATGGACATCGATCGCTTCAAGCGCTTCAACGACAAGCACGGCCATATAAACGGCGACGAGGTCCTAAAACACGCGGTGCGGATCGTCTCTGAGGCGCTGAGGAAGAACGATTTCCTGGGCCGTTACGGCGGGGAAGAATTCGTGTTTTTCCTGGGGGGCGCGGACTTTGAAACCGGCCTTAAGGTTGCCGAGCGCCTCAGAAAATCCCTGGAAGGCTGCCCGGTGAACATCGAATCCGGGCCGGTCAGGATTACCGCCAGTTTCGGCGTCGCCCCGGTGATTAAGCCGGAAATACCCGCGCAGGCTGCGGATCAGGAAGGCACAGACTGTATCCGGATGGTTATTGACCGGGCCGATCGCGCCCTGTATAAGGCCAAGAGAACCGGCCGGAACCGGGTAGTTGCCTATGAGCCGGAACTTGAAATGCAGGAACAGCAGTGATGCCTGAACCGGCCCTCCTGGGCGCCATGGCGATTCTGTTCCTGGCCGCTTTTGCTGTTCTTATTGTATGGAAAGTATTGCTGCCCGTATACGCCTTCAATTACCTTCTGAAACGCAAGGATCCGGACGCGGAAATTTTCCTGGCCGAAGACATGCGGACCAGCGCTGCGGTTTTGGCCCCGCCTCCCGCCCCGGGGGCAAGAATCCCCTGGATAGACACGGTAAGCCGGGAAATAGCGGAGATCATATCCCACGACGGCCTGAAACTGCGGGCCTATTTTGCCGCCGCGCCGGGGGAAAGCGCCGATACGGTGATTCTGGCCCAGGGTTATTCCGGGAACGGGAAACAGCTCAGCGCCTTTGGCCAGTTCTACTACGAGGAATTCGGGTTCAACGTCCTTATGCCCCACGCCCGCTCCCACGGCTCCTCCGAAGGCCGCTATTCGGGCTTCGGCTGGCTTGAGCGGCTGGACTACCTCCGCTGGGTTGACTGGGCAAGGGAGCGCAAGCCGGGCGCGCGGATAGCGCTGCACGGCCTTTCCATGGGCGGGGCCGCAGTGATGATGGCTGCGGGAGAAGAACCGCTCCCCCCGGAACTCAGGGCGGTTATCGACGACTGCGGCTATACCTCCATGGAAGAAGAGCTGCGCCACCAGATGAAGGCGCGTTTCCGTTTTGCGAGCGCCGGCATCCTCAAGGCCGCAAGCCGTATCTGCCGCCGCAAGGCCGGCTACAGTTTCGAGGAAGTTTCCGCCGTAAAACAGCTCCGCAAGTCCCGGCTCCCCCTGCTTGTCATTCACGGCGAGGAAGACGATTTTGTCCCCTTTGCCATGGCAAAGATTCTCTTCGATGCAAGCCCCCTGCCAAGCCCGGCGCTCAAGGAATACTACCCGGTTCCCGGCGCCGCCCACGGCGAAGCGTTCGCGGCGAATCCCGAAATGTACAAAAAGCGGGTAGCGCAATTCCTCGAAAGGGTCTATGGTGTACCGTAAGGAAGGCCCGCCCCGGAACGCGGAAGGCGGCGGGGCATCCGTTCCCGCTTGGAACGAACAGGGGGCCGGCGCCGTATGAAAACGGAAATATTTACCCTTTGCGATTTCGCCCAGGAAAACGGCGGAAAACTCACGATTGTCGGGACTTTCGATACCATCATCGCGCGGAATTTCCCCTGCGTCCATCCGCAGCTTTCGGTGGTGATCCGCCTGCGTTTCGACCTCTGGGAATTCGCCAATCACAGCTTCCGTGTCGAGACCCGCGACCTGGACGGCGAGATGAACATGGAAGCCGTAGGCGGCAACATCGAAGTTAAGGGCGTGGGGAACGCGACCGCCGTGTCGCATCTTGTGTTCACGATCTCAAACCTCCGCTTCAAGAGCAGCGGCATGGTCAACTTCGTGCTGTACATCGACGACAAGGAGCTTGCCTCGATCCCGCTCTATATACGCAAGGGCTGACGGCCCGGCCCGCGATCAGCCGAGCGCTGCGAAGGCTTCATCGGCAACGGCAACGGTAGTGTCAATGTCTTCGTCGCTCAGGGCGTAGTTGAGGAAATGGTTGTGGTGGTTCGTCAGGTAAATTCCGCGCCTGACCATTTCCGCTATCCAGCGCTGGTGGAGCATAAAGGAAGGCGTCGGGGGCTTCCCGGCGCTGTCCCCGGCGGCGTCGGCAAGGCGCAGATAAAACAGGGCGGGCATCCCCGTCACCCGCAGATCGAAGCCGTGTTTTTGCGCCGCCGCGACAAGCCCTTCCCTGAGTTTCAGGCCCTTTTCGTGGAGCAGCTTCGGCAGGCCCAGGCGCTTCATCTTTTCGATACAGGCGATACCGGCGGCAAACGGCACGGCGGAAAGCCAGTAGCTCCCGGTATAGGTAAGGCCGCTCACGGTGTTTTTCAGGAAATCCCTGCCGCACAGGGCGCTGACATTGTAGCCGTTCGCCAGGGCCTTGCAAAAACAGATAAGGTCCGCCTGGAAGCCGAAGAAGTGATCGCTCCCGGCAAGGTCGAGGCGGAACCCCGCCCGCACATCGTCTACAATGAGCACCGTTTCCGTATCGGTACAGAGCCGGCGGACCTTCTGCCAGAAACCCTCTGCGGGAAGCTGGTTGTCCGTAAAGTTGCCGTGCATATAGGGCTGGGAGATAACTGCGGCGATCTCCCCCCTGTTTTCCTCGAACACTTCGGCGAGTCTTTCGTAGTCGTTCCAGGGCACGTAAATATTGTTGGCCACGTCCTCTTCCAGAATGCCGGGGTAGTCAATTTTCTGGGTCCAGGGGGCCACCCCGTGGTAGTAGCCTTTAAAAAAGACGATCTTCTTGCGGCGGGTATGGGCCCGGGCGGCAAGGACCGCCAGCGTGGTAACGTCCCCGCCGTTTTTCGCGAAAAACGCCCAGTCCGCCGAGGCGACGGTATCCACCAGAAGCTCCGCGAAGTCTATCATCCGGATCGAGGGCGCGGTAATGCAGTCCCCCTTTTCCCGCTGTTTCGCGGCCGCCTCGTCCACGTCCGGGTCGTTGTAGCCGAGGATATTCGGCCCGTAGGCGCACATATAGTCGATAAAGCGGTTGCCGTCCGCATCCCAGAAATACGCGCCCCGGGCGCGGTCGGAAAAAAACGGGAAGGCCGTAACCGGCACAAAACAGCCCTCCGCCGGGCCCAGGTGGCCGTAGATACCCGAGGGAATAACCTTAAGCGCGCGCCGGTATTCCTCGGCGCTTTTTTCATACTGATAAACCGGAAAACCCATGATCATCCCTCCGTCATTGCTCTTGCGTACACGATTACGCGGGATACTACGCCAGATACACCGCGACCCGGTCAAGGATACGGTTGATATTATCCAGCATCCCCAGGTTGCCCCGCAGGGTGATAAGCCCCTCGCCGACGCAGCCCAGGGCGCTCGCCTTGCCCTCGAAAATCTGCCGGGCAAGCTCCATGCTGCCGAATTCCATAACCGCGTGGTAAGATTCCGGAACAGCCCGGGAAAAGGAAAAGCGGTGATCCGCAATGCCGATAGCCGCCTGCGGCCCCCCGGCTATGGAAAGCAGCACCGTGCCGTCGGGGACGTTGGAGGCGGTAAAGGACCCGATTTTGTCGTGGTTGGCGATCTGGGCCACAGCCCGGGAAATAAGGAAAAACATAATTGTAGTGCTCGCCTGGAAGAAGGCGCGGTCCGCCAGCGCTTCCTCGCTCGCGCGGAGGTAGGTCTCCAGCAGCACGGAAAGGCGGGTAAAATTTTTGGTCAGGAATTTAAGCCGGGTAAAACCCTTGCTGGGGATAGGGGTTACCGTCCCGTCAATAAGGCCGTTGAATTTTTCGAAAGATCCAAAGCGCAGCTT
>JAIRRR010000002.1 GCA_031255875.1 Treponema sp. | reverse complement strand
ATTCCCCTGCAAGGCCGGCTTATGGCTATTGCGGACGTGTACGACGCGCTTATCGCCGCCAGGCCCTACAAGAAGCCCATAAGCACCGATGACGCGAAGAGAATAATGCTCGAAGGGAGAGGCAGCCATTTCGATCCGGTGCTGGCGGATCTGTTCGATTCGTTGTCGGATGAGTTCGCGCAAATCGCCAAAACCTACAATCTGGAGATGCCGGACGCGGAAGCCCGCTAGGGTTGTCCGGAAGCCGGGGTTTTCGAATACCCCTATTTTATCTCGAACACGTCCTTGTTGTAGGTTATCTCGGTTTTGGCTTCCGATATGGGTATCCACTGCACGACAAAGGAAATCTCGTTGTTGAACCGGTAGCTGTAAGGGGGAGCCCCGGACGTATCGAGGTACGGGGAGAGCCTCCAGTCGAGTTTCGCTGTCCAGTCGCCCAGATGGTGGGTCAGGCTCAGGCCGAAACTCTTCAGTTTGAAACCGGAACTGCGCCTTAGAGTTTCGTTGTCAAAGCGGAAGGAATTGAACAGATCGATGAAGACGTTTTTTTCGCCCGGGATTTCACCTTCAAAACCGAAGACGGGGAAATCCTGGATATAGCGGAACACGACCGCGTTTTCCGAAGATGTGCTAAAGGAAATGTCGAGGAATTTGATAATTTCCAGGGTAAAGCTGAAGTTGAAAAGGAATTTTGAATAGGTGTAACGCTGGAGATCGAGGCTTAAGCTTGAGCCTACGTTGATCCTAAAGGAAATTCTGTCTTCCCAGAGGTTCTGCTTTGCGTAGTTCTGTGAATACTCCACCCGGAATTCCCTGGGATTAAAAGTTTCGTCCGCGTCGGGCTTTACTACCCATCCCTGGTTTGTAAGATCATAGGGCTTGTAGCGGCTCATCGTATAGCCTACCCTGACGTAGTGCAGCTGGAGCGACGAGTTGAGGCTCGTAAAATCGTCCAGTTCGGGATCGTATACCACGTTCTGCGAAAAACTGTAATTCTGCGAAAAGCGCAGGGATTCGGTAAAGGTTATAGGCAGGAAAAGGCGTTCTTCCGTGTCGAAAGGTTTGTTGATTCTCTGGTTGAAACTGGTTTCGGAAACCCATATACGCATTGTGGCGGTATTGTAAAGGCTTGAATCTTCCGGAGGAAGGTCGAGAGACATCGATACATCCTGTGAGTGGTCCATTATCAGGGCGGAAATTTGCGTCCTTACCAAATGGGTTTCCAGTTTTTCCTTTGTCCATTCGCCGTACTCAATGGTGTATTCCGGATCGCCGATCTCTTCGCCCGGCGCCAGTACCTGGTCCTCGAAAACCGATCTCGCCAGGAGGCCGCGCAGGGAATACTGGAAATTCGTGTTGGCAAAAATATCGTTCCAAAAGAAGGGCCTTACGGTAAAGGTGCCCTCGCCCGTGGTGTTAAAATTAGTGGCGTTGTAATTGCGGCGCAACGCGCTGTTCCGTTCCGCCACGGTGTCAAATTCCTCGGCATCTTCGTTCATCATGGAGTAATCCTGCCATGCCCCGTTGCCGTAGGCCTGTATTCCTATGGTATAAAGGTTGTTCCCGGACGACTGCAAGGTAAAGCCCAGATTGCCGTCGCCCCTTACCGTATTCAGCACCGACGATATTTCGCTCCAGTCCACTTCCCTCGCGTCGGGCCAGTTTTCCGCGGAGGAGCGGAACTGCATTTCGGAGATCCCGGACGGGGCAAGGCGGTAATTCACGTCAAAGCTGGGTCCGCCCGGAATAGGGACGTTAAATTTTGAAGCCAGTTCCGGCGGCTTGAGCTCGTAGGGGAAATCGCCCTGATCCCCGGCTTCTTCTTCCTCGTCTTCCTTCCAGGGGGAATAGGGAGTACCGATGCCTTTAAAGGGATCTTCGTATTCGGGCGTTGTTTCGGCCTCGCCGCCGGCGGAATTCCTGTTGCCGCCCAGCGACAGGGGCGTCCCCTCGATCGACGCGCTCAATGAAAGGATGGTGAGCTTATCGGGATAGTAAAATATTCTGTCAGGCAAAATGTCGTTCGGATTAACGGTACTTGGCCAGTATGCGGAATTCCGGTGGCGGAAGGCAAGGGTACTGGAAATATTGGAAATGGAAATGGAAGAAATATAGGGATTGAGAAATTCCAGCCTGGGCCTGAAAGAGCCGGAAATGCGCCAGTCGTAATAGCCCAGTAAATTCTGAGTCTGATCGGTATCCACTTCCGTCTCCTGGTTGTTTCCCTGTTTGATCATGTTAAACCAGTCCATTTCCTCCGCCCGGTCCATAAAATCCCTGGTGACATAGATGTCCGAATAGAAGGGGAACGTGAGCGAAAGGCTGCCGCCGGGAAGGGCAAAGGAAGCGGAAGAGTCCAGCCGGTAACGGAACGGCACGGTTAGGGAGAACAGGCGGGAAGTATTCCATTCGCTGACGCTGTCGTTGTGGGGGAAAGGGGTGTACGAATCGTTTGTTTGATACACATTTCTGGTGAAACCCAGCCCTCCGGAAATGCTGAGGGAGCTGAGGCTCCCGCTGGACGGCAGGGTGAATTCGGCCCCGGTGTAGATCCCCGTGTTGGTATAGGAGTCGAGCATAAAGGACAGGCGTTTTTCATTGGGGTCCTGGTTCTTTTTCCCGGTGCTGCGCAGAAAGATGCCGTGCTGTTCCTTTTCGTCATCCGTGTTGCCGCCCATTATCTTGGTAATGGAACTGGCCTCCGAAGAGCTTTTTGCCTTGGGGCGGCCGAAAAGATAGGTCGTGGTCTGTACAAAATTTCCCTCCCGGGAGCGGTAGCCGAAAACCGGGTGGAAAACGATCTCGTCCGAGGGGTAAAAGAAGACGGGCAGCCAGAGTACCGGTATTTCCCCCACTTTGAGTACCGCGTTGAAAAAAGCCCAGTCGTTCCCCGGAAGCAGCCATAGTTTGGAAGCGTCGATAGACCAGAAAGCATCTTCGCTTGAGCCGTTTGTGATTTTTGCATCGGTAAGGATGGTGGCCTTCTCGTCGCTGCGGGTAATGAGCGACCCGGAAAAACGGAAAATGTCTTCGTCGCTGCCCATGGACCGCTCGGAAACGCTGTCCATAAAAACACTGGCCCAGTTGTCGAGGTCTACGGTGACCTGTTCGCCCCGGAAGGTTTCTTTTGTGTTTCCATCGTCCCTGAGAAACTCGACGCTGCCCGACGCGGATATGATGTTCCTGGTCCGGTTGAAAAGAATCTCCTCGGCCTGTATCCGGTAGTTTGTATCACCGTCACTGAGGGTCAGTACCACGTTCCCCGTAAGCCGGGCGTATTCCTCGTCAACCGTCTGCAAGGTAAAGTACTCGGTATTGCGGGCGGACTCGATGATGATGTTCTTTCTTTTCGAGTCCCCGCCTTCTTCCTGCGTCCCCTCGCCGGGCGGCGGGGGAAGCTCGTAGTAGCCGCGCAGGCGCTCCATCATCTGTTCCTTGCTGCCCCCCTCGCTCAGCC
>JAIRRR010000044.1 GCA_031255875.1 Treponema sp. | reverse complement strand
GCCCTTAAATTTCTCAGGATAGATCTGCCCGATTTCAGGCGCACCATTGAAAACGAGATCCCCCGTCTGCCCGGGGCGCTTATCTTCGGAGACGTCCCCCCTTCCAAAAGAACGCGGGCCATGCTGGAAAACGCCGCGGAAGAGGCCCGCTCTATGGGCGGCGAGTACATCGGCACCGAGCACCTGCTCTTCGCGGCTATGAGGGAACCCAATTCCCCTGTCCAGAACTACCTTACCCAGAGGACCGTGGACATCGACATGGTCCGGGTGGTCGTGCAGACTTCTTTCCAGGCCAGGGATACTTCCAAACGCGAGGAGGAATTCGTCGCGGCGGAAGGCTACCAGACCTTCATGTTCTACCCCAGCGATCTGAAGGGCGGGGAATCCCGGTCGCGGGAAAGCCGCGCGCGGCCGGCGAATTTTTCCAAAATGACGCCGAACCTGGACGAATATTCGCGGGACCTTACCGCCCTGGCCGCTGCGGGGAAGCTCGATCCGATAATCGGCCGGCGCAAGGAAATAGAGCGGGCCGTGCGCATCCTTGCCCGGCGTACCAAGAACAACCCCGTGTTGATAGGGGAGCCCGGCGTGGGAAAGACTGCCATTGTCGAGGGCCTTGCCCAGCTTTTCGCGGGCAGCGGCATACCCGACGCCCTGGCCGGCCGGCGCATACTTTCTCTGGACATGGGTTCCGTGGTGGCGGGTACCAAGTACCGGGGGGAATTCGAGGAGCGGCTCAAGAAAATTATGCGGGAAATAACCCGCGCCGGAAATGTGATCCTCTTTATCGACGAGATTCATACGATTATTGGCGCCGGGGGCGCGGAGGGGACCATAGACGCTTCGAATATGTTCAAGCCCGCCCTGTCCCGGGGGGAGATACAGTGCATAGGCGCTACCACCCTTGCCGAGTACCGGAGGCACTTTGAGAAGGACGCCGCGCTGGAACGCCGCTTCCAGGGGATTCTCGTGGAAGAGCCGACCCTTGACGAGACCCGGGAGATTCTTGCGGGCATCCAGAAAAAATACGAGGAGCATCACCGGGTAACGTACACCCGGGAGGCGATTGACGCCGCCGCCAGCCTGGCCCACCGCTATATTTCGGGCCGTTTTATGCCCGACAAGGCCATCGACATTCTCGACGAGGCGGGGGCCATGCGGAAACTGGAAATGGATATCCAGCCCCCGGAACTTGCCGGCATCGAGTCGGAGATCAGGCTGTTTATGGCGGAGAAAAACGCGCTGGCCTCCTCCCGCGATTACGAGCGGGCCGCGGAAATACGGGACCGGGTGCGCGGCCTGCGCGGGCGGCTCGCTTCGGCGCGGGAAGCGTGGGAACGCAGCTCCAGGGGCAAGCCGGCCGTGGTGGACGAGGCGGATATACGCAGGATAGTGGCGGAGACTACCGGAATGCCGCTCACCCACATCGAGGAAGAAGAGTCCCGCCGGCTTTTGCGCATAGAGGAAGAATTGCACCGGGCGGTGATCGGGCAGGACGACGCGGTGGCAAAAGTTTCCTCGTCGATCAGGCGTTCCCGGGCCGGCGTCTCCTCGCCCAGGAGGCCCATGGGTTCCTTTATTTTCCTGGGCCCCACCGGGGTGGGGAAAACCCTCCTGGCGAAACGGCTTGCCGCATACCTCTTCGGCACGGAAGAAAGCCTGGTGCGTATCGATATGTCGGACTTCATGGAAAAGCACAACGCCTCCCGGCTTGTGGGGGCCCCTCCGGGCTATATAGGCTACGAAGAGGGGGGGATGCTGACGGAAAAGATACGCCGCAATCCCTACCGGGTCGTGTTGTTTGATGAAATCGAAAAAGCCCATCACGATGTGTTCAATTTGCTGCTCCAGGTTTTGGAAGAGGGGGAGCTCAGGGACAATCTGGGCCATACCGTAAATTTCCGGAATACCGTCATTATTATGACCAGCAACGCCGGCGTGCGGGAGATTTCCCGGGATACCCGCCTCGGCTTTGCCTCCGGCAGGGGAATCATGTCGGAAGGGGAAATCCGAAGCGAGGCCCTTTCGGAATTGCGGAAACAGTTCAGCCCGGAATTTATCAACCGGGTGGACGAAGTGGTGGTTTTCCACGCGCTAAACGAAAAGCAGATAGAGGCCATTCTGGACCTCCAGCTGGAAGAGCTTTCGATGCGCCTCGCGGAGCAGGGGTACTTTGTGCGGCTTTCGCCTTCGGCAAAAAAAGCGCTCGCGGAAAAAGGCTGGGACCCGAAATACGGCGCCCGGCCCATGCGGCGGGCCATACAGAAAGAACTGGAAGATCCCCTCGCGATGCTCATCCTGCAAGGGGAATACCCCATGGGTACCGCCTTTGCCGCCGAGTGCCGCGACGGGAAAATCTCCCTGCGCCCCGTGCCGGCGGAGAAGCCCAAAAAAGCGGAACCTGTTATGTGACCTTCCCGGTTTCGCGGTGAAGCGCAACAGACACCCTTGGAAACTAGATAACCGTTCCCGGGTACAGCACCGCGTTTTTCGGGATTACGATGATCCCGTCTATGATGTAGTAGTGGCCGTAATTGCCGTCAACGCGGTTCAGGTCGTCGATGCCTATTCTGCAACCCTCGCCTATGCAGGCGTTCTTGTCTATGATGGCGCCCTTGACAATAGCGCCCCGCCCGATTCCCACGTTGGGAAGCCGGGCCTCGCTGTTTTGCTGTTTCCGTTTTTCCGACTCGTAATAGTCCGCCCCCATGCACACTACCCCGTTCAGGCCCGCCCCGGATTCGATAATGGTCCTTATCCCGACAATTGAATTGGTAATAGACGCGTTGGTAATAATGCAGCCTTCTGCGGCGATGGACTGGTTCATATTGCTAAAGTTCATCTTCGAGGGGGGCAGGCTGCGCATGTGGGTGTAAATCGGTTTTTCCTCATCGTAAAAATCGAATTTGGGGCGCAGGGCGGTAAGGTCCAGGTTTGCCTCGTAAAAGCTCTTGATGGTCCCGATATCTTCCCAATAGCCGTCAAAAATATAAGCGTTTACCTTGAGGGTATTAATCGTCATGGGAATAATCTCTTTGCCGAAGTCGGTATACTCGTTCGCCAGGCAGCTCTCCATAGCTTCGGCGTTGAAGATGTAAATGCCCATGGATGCCAGGTACTCGTCCCCCTTGGTTTTGTCCGCTTTCAGTTCGGGCGGAATTTTGAAATCCGAAATATCCCGGACAGGCCCCGGCTTTTCGAGGAATTCGATGATCTCGCCTTTCCTGTTCGCCTTGAGTATCCCAAGCTGGCTCGCCTCCTCCCTGCCTACCGCAGTGCTGGCGATGGTAATCGCCGCGCCCGATTCTCTGTGCTTTGCGAGGAAATCCCGAAGGTCCATACGGTAGAGCTGGTCGCCGGACAGGATGATATAGTAGTCGGGGTCCTGGGTTCTGAAATGGATGAAGTTTTTCCTTACCGCGTCGGCGGTCCCCTCGTACCAGCCCGAATGCTCGAAGGTCTGCTCGGCGGCGAGTATTTCGACAAAGCCCTTGGAAAAAATATCGAAATTATAGGTTTGGGAAAGGTGAAGGTGCAGCGATGCCGAATTGAACTGGGTTAGGATGTATATCTGCCTAAGGTTAGCGTTGATGCAGTTGGAAATAGGAATATCGACCAGGCGGAACTTGCCCCCGAAAGGCACGGCGGGCTTTGCCCGATCCTGGGTTAAGGGGAATAAACGGGTGCCCTTTCCACCACCCAGTACGATAGACAGTACCTTAGGCATGTTTGTCCTCCATAGCAGAGTATACAGCGGAATCTCCAGTCTGTCAAAACATGCTTACAATATTTGGGGAAATTGGCTAGGATAACGGGCATGGACCAGATCGGGGCGCTGGAACGGATACTGAAAGATCCGGCTTTCGCGGACAATATCGTGGAAGACAGGCTTCTTCCCGCCGGGGAGGGCGTTTTCGCGCCTTTCCCCGACGACCTTGACGAAAGAATACGGAAGGCCCTTGAAAGCCGGGGGATACGCGCGATTTATTCCCATCAAAGGGAAGTGTGGGACGCCGTGCAGGCCGGGAATAACGCGGTCGTGGTAACCCCCACCGCGTCCGGGAAGACCCTCTGCTACAACCTCCCCGCGCTCCAGGCCCTGCTCCGCGACGAAAAGGCCCGCGCCCTCTACCTTTTCCCCACCAAGGCCCTGTCCCAGGATCAGCAGTCCGAACTGAACGAGCTGACCGGCCGGGCAAACCCGGGCGGCTCGCTTTTCGCATCCTTCAACGTAAAGGTGATGACCTACGACGGCGACACCCCCGACAGCCTGCGCGTCGCGGCAAGGGACTCGGGACGCATCATCATCACAAACCCGGATATGCTGCACGCCGGGGTGCTGCCGAACCATCCCCGCTGGATCAAATTTTTCTCAAACCTCAAATACGTGGTGGTTGACGAGGCCCATGCGTACCGGGGCGTTTTCGGGAGCCATGTTGCGAACGTAATACGGAGGCTCAGGCGCGTCGCCTCTTTTTACGGCTCCCGCCCGGTCTTTATCCTCTGTTCCGCAACCATTGCCAACCCCAAAGAGCTGGCGGAAACCCTTATCGGCGGCAGGGCGCTTTTAGTGGACAAAAGCGGCGCCCCGCGCGGCGAAAAACGGATCATCCTTTACAACCCGCCGCTGGTGGACGCGGTCCAGGGCATACGCCGCAGCGTGGTCACCGAAAGCCGCCGCTGGATGATCGCCTTTTTGCGGGCCGGTATTAAAACAATCCTCTTCGCCCACTCGCGGGTAAAGACAGAGGTGGCCGCTTCTTACGTGAACGGGGAACTCGCGAATATTTTTACCGACAATTCCCGCATCAGGGTGGAAGCCTACCGGGGCGGGCTTCTCCCGGGCGAGAGGCGGGAGATCGAGCGGGGCCTGCGCGAGGGGAGTATACACGGCGTGGTGTCTACCAACGCGCTCGAACTGGGCATAGATATAGGCGGCCTTGACGCCTCGGTTGTGGCGGGGTTTCCCGGTTCCTTCAACTCTTTCTGGCAGCAGTCGGGCCGGGCCGGGAGGAGGGGCGGGACCTCGGTATCGGTGTTTGTGGCGTCATCGTCCCCCCTGGACCAGTTTATCATGAAAAACCCGGAGTGGTTTTTCCGCAAGAGCGCCGAGGAGGGGAGGCTCGATCCGGACAACCCCTATATCCTGACCGATCATGTTAAGTGCGCCTGTTTCGAACTGCCCTTTAGGGACGATGCCGCCTCTTCCCCGGAAGCCCCGGGGGAGCCGTTCGGGGACCAGGCCGCGGAGGTTCTGTCCTACCTTGAGGAGGCGGGTATCGTGCGCCACACTGCGGGCAAATGGCACTGGGCCGAGCGCTCCTTCCCGGCGGAGGGGATCAGCCTCAGGTCGGCCGCAGCGGACAACGTGGTGATCGTCGATGTGACGGAGGGCAGGAACGCGGTTATAGGCGAGATGGACCGGCCGAGCGCCAAGGAGCTTATCTTTAAGAACGCGGTCTATATACACCGGGGCAGGCAGTACCTGGTAGAAGATCTCGACATCGAGAACCGCAAGTGCCTGGTCCGGGAGGCCGAGGTAAATTACTTTACCGACGGGCTGGTAAAGACCGATATCAAGGTGCTTGCCGAGGACGAGGCGCTGGAAGTCGGGGGAGAGGATGCAGGAGGGGGGGGCGGGGCCGCCCGGGCGGTTCTCTGCGACGTGCTGGTGCGTAGCCAGGCGGCCAAATTCAAGAAGATACGCTTCCACACCCACGAAAATATCGGCTACGGGGACATAAACCTTCCGGAGGAAGAAATGCAGACCCGTTCCCTGGCCCTGTGTTTCGGCTCCGGGACCGCCGGCGGAAAGGCGCTCGCGCTTCTTGGCGCGGAGGACCCCGGTTCCGTGCTGGGCGGGGCCGGAACCCTGATCAAGCTGATCGCGCCCGTGTTCCTGCTCTGCGATCCCCGGGACCTTGGCGTGGCGGAACGGGCGCGGGATCCCCATTTCGGCGTTCCCGCGCTTTTTATCTACGACAAATACCCCGGCGGCACCGGGCTTTCCGAATCCCTTGCCGGCCGGGCGGGGGAGCTTTTCCGCGCCGCTTACCGGGCGGTTGCGGGCTGCCCCTGCAAGGAAGGCTGCCCCTCCTGCGTGGGCCCGGGCGGCAACAAGGCCGGAACCACAGCGTTTCTCGGCGCGCTGGCCGGGCGGGCGGAGGCCGGATGAAGGGCAATTTACGGAACAGGCTGGTCCTGATACGGGAACTGGAAAACCGGAAACACGCTGCGGGTACTGGTGTGCCCGGGGAGGCCGCCCCGGACGCCGGGGAAAACGCCGCCTTGTCGGGCCACGCCGGTAAGGCGCCCGCGCCTGCGGATGCCGCGCCGCCGCTTCCGGGCTGGGAAAGCGTTGGTTCTTTCGCGGCCAGGCGGACGGTCTCGCTGGACTTCCCCTGCCCGCTGCCCGTGGTTTTCCCCCGCAGCCTGGGCATACTAGCCCCCGACTTTTCCGGGCATTCGGCCGGCCCCGAGGCCCTCCGCTTCTTCGACCTTGAAACCACCGGCCTTTCAAGCGGCGCGGGGACCGTCGCGTTTCTCGCGGCGTTCGGGCGCTTTGTCCCTGCCGCCGCCGGCCCGGACGGGCAGGCGCGGTACGCGCTCAGGGTGAGCCAGTACCTCCTCCTCGACTACCCCGGAGAGGGCGATTTCCTTGGGGCGGCGCTCAGGGAGTTCGGCTGCGGGGCTGCGGAAACGCCGGGGGAAGATACGCCGGCGTTCCAACAGCCCCCGTTTGTGGTCACCTACAACGGGAAGAGCTTCGATGCCCAGATTCTCAAGACCCGCTGCCTGATGAACACGATTGCCCCTCCGGATTACCGGCACGCGGATCTGCTCCACCCGGCGCGGCGGCTCTGGAAACGGGTGCTCCCCTCCTGCTCGCAGGCGTCTGTTGAAACCGCCGTGCTGGGCCTGGACCGTTCGGGCGACATTCCCGGCTCCGAAGCGCCGGACATCTGGTTTGACTTTCTTAAAACCGGGAAAATCGGGGCTCTGTACGGTATATGCGATCACAATATCAGGGACATTTACGGCCTGGCCCGGCTCATGGCCGCCCTGGCCGAGATAGCCGCGTCCCCCCTGGAAGCCCTTGGAAAGTACCGCTGCGACGCCGAACGGCTCGCCCTGCGCTGGTGGAAGGCCTGCCGGGA
>JAIRRR010000305.1 GCA_031255875.1 Treponema sp. | reverse complement strand
CTGATGGCCGCCCGCAGGCCCGGGGAGGAAAACAAGCGCCCCAGCGTGGAAACCCTGCTCCACGACATCCTGCCCTTTGGCTATGTGGTTCACACCCATCCCTCGCTGGTGAACGGCCTCTGCTGTTCCAGGGACGGGGAGGCGAAGGCGGCCGAATTATTTGGCGGCGACGCGGTCTGGATACCCTCCTGCAACCCCGGCTATGTCCTCTGCTCGCTGGTGAAAACAGCGATCGGCGCGTACCGTTCCCGCACGGGGAAGGACGCCGCGGTTATCCTGCTTCAAAACCACGGGGTTTTTGTCGGCGCGGATTCGATCGGCGGCATTAAGGCGGTTTACGGGCGGATCATGGGCGCGCTGGAAAAAAACGTAAAGGAAAGGCCGGATTTTTCCGGCGAGGCGGCGGAATACGGCAATTCCCGGGAAATCTCGGCGCTGCTCGCCCGTCTTGCCGGCCGGGACAGCGTCACGGTGTTCGAGCGCAACAACGAATTCGCCCGCCTCACCCGGGACGCTTCTTCTTTCTACCCGGTATCCTCCGCGCTGACCCCGGATCATATTGTGTATTCGGGGAGCGACCCGCTGTTTGTAAACGCCGAAGATCTTTCGCCCGAGTCGAGGCTGGAGGCGCTTTGGAAAGCCCGCCTGGAAAAAACCGGGCGCGCCCCGAAAATCGCGGCGGTCCAGGGACTGGGCGTCTTCGGCATCGGCGCGTCGGAAAAGGCGGCGCGGCTTTCCCTCTCCCTGTTCACCGATACGGCCACGGTGTCCCGGTACGCCCTTTCATTCGGGGGCGTGCTGTTCATGGACCGGGACAAAATCGATTTTATCAATAATTGGGAAGTGGAACAGTACCGCGCGAAAGTCGAGGCGTCAAAAAAATGAGCCTTGGCGCGGCAGGCTCGAACCGAAGGTTCGGCGCGGGCCCTTTTACCTTGGTTTGAACGGAGCCTCGTTCGATAGCAAGTTCATTGTGAGGAGGAAAACATGAAAGAATACCAGAGCGGCGACGCCGTAGAGTCCGCCTACGCCCTCGCGAAAGAAGTGTACGCCGGGTTCGGCGTGGATACCGGCAAGGCCATTAAGGCGGCGCTGGACATCCCGGTGTCCGTCCACTGCTGGCAGGGCGACGACGTTACCGGGTTTGAAGGCGCCCAGGGGCTTTCGGGCGGCGGCATTCTCGCGACCGGCAATTACCCCGGCAAGGCCCGGAACGGGGACGAGCTCCGCGCCGACACGGAATTTGCCTTTACCCTGATCCCCGGGAAAAAGCGGTACAATCTGCACATGCTCTACGCGGAGCCGGACGGCAGGGCCGTATCCCGCGACAAACTTGAGCCGGGGCATTTCGGCAAGTGGATGGACTGGTCAAAGGCAAAAGGGATACCCCTGGATTTCAACTCCTCGTTTTTTTCCCACCCCCTGGCTGAAGACGCCAGCATGTCCAGCGCGGACGGCAATATCCGGCGTTTCTGGATCGACCACTGCATCGCCGCCCGGAAGATCGCGTCCGCGTTCGGCGGGAACCAGGGTTCCCCCTCGGTACATGATATCTGGCTTCCCGACGGCTCCAAAGACCTGCCGGCGGACAGGCTCGGCCCCCGGCAGCGGCTCAAGGACGCGCTGGACGAAGTCCTGGCCGTGCCCCTGCCGCCCGGGACCGTCCTCGACGCGGTAGAATGCAAGCTCTTCGGCATAGGGAGCGAGTCGTATGTGGTAGGCTCCCACGAATTCTACATGGGCTACGCGGTGCAGAAGCAGGTATGCCTCTGCCTTGACACCGGGCATTTCCATCCCACAGAGACCATCGCCGACAAGATCTCCGCGATCGCGCTTTTTGTGCCGGGCCTCCTGATTCACTTTAGCCGGGGGCTGCGCTGGGACAGCGATCATGTTACCACATATTCCGACGACACCCGCGAGGTGTGCCGGGAGATCGTGCGTACCGGCGCGCTGGACAAGGTCAGTATTGCCCTGGATTATTTTGACGCGTCGATCAACCGCATCGCCGCCTGGGTTATCGGCTGCCGCAGCCTCAGGAAGGCCTTCCTGGAGGCGCTGCTGGAGCCTTCCGGGCTTTTGGCGGACGCGGAAAAAGCCGGGAAAAGACACGAGCGCCTCGCCCTGCTGGAGGAATTCAAAACATTGCCTTTCCCCGCGGTATGGGATAAACTTTGCCTTGACGCCGGAGTCCCGGTCGGCACCGACTGGTTTGCCCGCGTGGACGATTACGAGGCCAGGGTGCTGTCAAAACGCAAATAGGCGGTGAGTTTATGGATTATATAGCGGTCATTGATATCGGGATGACCAACAAGAAGGTGGCCGTTTACGACGGATCGCTTTCCCAGGTGGACGCCCGGTACCGGAGCTTTCCGGCGAAAATAACCGACGGCCTTGAGACCCACGATCTTGAGGCAATGGAGGAATGGTTCCTCGACGAGCTTGCGTCCGTGTCGAAAAAATACGCCGTTAAGGCGATAGCCGTTACCACCCACGGGGCGAGCTTTGTCTGCGCCGGCAGGGACGGGAAGCCGTCGGTCCCCTGTATCTTCTACACTCACGAACCCGGCGATGATTTCCACCGCCGTTTCTACGGGCGTTTCGGCGAGCCCGAGGAGCTTCAGAAAAGGACGGGCACGCCCTATCTCAAAGCCATGATCAACACCGGCAAGGGCGTCATGTTTGCCATGGAAAAATACCCGGAGGCTTTCAAAAACACCGAGTATCTGCTCATGTTCCCCCAGTACTGGGGGTTCCGCCTGACCGGTAAAAGCGGGGCCGAGTGTACCTACATGGGCTGCCACGGCTACCTCTGGGATCAGGTCGAGGGCAGGCTTTCCAGCGTGGCGGAAGAAATGGGGGTTGCCGGCCTCATGCCCCCGAAGCTCAACCGTTCCTGGGACGTGCTGGGGACCGTTACCGGGGAAGTTGCCCGCAGGACGGGCCTCGGCCGGGACGTAATCGTCACCATGGGCATACACGATTCCAATTCCTCCCTGCTCCCGCATTTCGCCAAGAAGGGGGAAACAGGCTTTCTCTTGAACTCGACCGGGACCTGGTGCGTCGGCATGAATCCGGTAAAAAAATTCGGTTTCGCCCCGGACGAATTGGGCAAGGTCGTGTTCTTCAATATTTCCGCCTTTGGAAGCCCGGTAAAAACCACGATCTTCCAGGGGGGCTACGAATTCGAAGTCTGGTCGAAGGTACTGATGGCGCTTCACAAGAGGGACGATCTGCCCCCGTACCGGGAAGATCTGTACCGGCGGCTTCTCCGCGAAAAGAGGGTTTTCCTGCTCCCGGAACTGGTCCAGGGTTCGGGCCAGTTCCCCCGGTCAGCGCCCCGGGTCCGCGAAGACGGCAGGGACTACCGCTACGCCGACATTGCCGGGGAGGCGGCCTTTACGGAGAAGGTTCCGCCCTGCTTCAGGGACTACGAAACCGGTTTCGCGGCGCTGCGCGTGTCCCTGGTGATGCAGTCCCTCACGGGCCTTGAACGCACCGGCCTGGCGCCCGGGGTGGAAATTTTTACCGAGGGCGGTTTCCGCAAAAACGAGGCCTACAACGCCCTGCTTTCCGCAGGCTTCAAGGACAACCGGGTATTCCTGACCGACATTGCCGAAGCCTCGGCCCTGGGCGCGGCCATGACCGCCAAAATGGCCCTCACAGGCCAGGGGCTGCCCGACCTTGCCAGGAATTTCGAGATAGACTACCAGGAACTGCCGAAGGCCGATATTCCCGAGCTTGCCCCTTACCGCGCGGCATGGCTGCAGCTTGCCGAAGGATAAACGCCGGATAATCGGGATTTTTGCGTTGCAAACGGCGCAAAAATCCACCAGTGCAACAGGCTGCTAGCTGACATCGCGGGGGCGCAGCGCCGATCGGTCGTAGTCCCCGGGCGGCATGGAGGCCAAAATGCGCTCACCAGTTCGCGCACGGCCTCGGGTGTTCCGCAGACGGCTGAATAGTTACAAATTTTCCTTGAAAAATACGTCCAGAGGCATTTCTATGCGGGATGGAACATCACGTCTCAGCACAAAATGCTGGTATAAACTTTGAAGTGCCCTGCGTCCCTGTTCTTCGGGGCGCTGGGAAATGATTGCGTCGATAAGGCCGGCTTGCAAAAGCCGGCGGTTTTCGGGAATAAGATCGTAGCCGATAATGACAATATTCTTGTTGTTTCCTTTTGCTGTTGCTTCCGCTATTTTGTGTGTCATGCTGTTGGTGATGAATATGCCGGTCAGTCCGGGATTTTTATTAAGAAAAGTCATTATTTCTTTTTTAGGCAAATCGATATCAGAACATTCCTTGACAATAACCGAAAGCTCATGTTCCTGGGCATACTTAAGAAAACCGTCCCTGCGGCGCTGTACATGATACCCCACGCCGTGAAGTGACCAAACCGCTACCGGTTTGGATATGTCTT
>JAIRRR010000304.1 GCA_031255875.1 Treponema sp. | reverse complement strand
TCTCTGCCTCCTTATGGACGGGGACATAGAGATCGATTCGGCTTACGGTAAAGGCAGTACCTTTACCGCGATCATCCCGCAGAAGGTATGCGGAAATACCCCGCTTGCCCGGGTCCCCGACCCGGACAGGAAAAGCGCCCTCGTCCTGGCAAAAGAGAATATCCTGGCGGATTCCCTGCGCTATTCCTTTGACAATCTGGCCGTCCCCGCCCTCATCACCGCTGATGAAAACACGTTCTTTCTGGAACTTCAGGGCGAAAAGACCTACGATCTGATCCTGGCCGATCCGGAAATTACCGTTGTCGGTTATCCGGAAGTGCAAATCCTGGAACTGCCCGCCCATACGATATCCCTTGCGGAACTTCTGGACAGCGCCAAAGGGGAGGAGATTCCGGACGAAAAGAGCGGCACCGCGTTTGCCGCCCCGGACGCGAAGATCCTTATTGTGGACGATATTTCCATCAATCTGGAAATCGCGGAGCAGCTGCTCTCCCCCTACAAGGCCCGGGTTACCCTGTGCACCAGCGGAAAAGAAACGCTGGACCTGGTTTCGCGCGAACGCTACGACCTTATCTTTATGGATCACATCATGCCGGAAATGGACGGGGTGGAGACCGTGGCGAGGATCCGCGAAATGGAAGCCGCGCGGCGCGAGTCCCCGCCGGTGCCTATTGTAATACTAACCGCAAACGCGATTTCCGGCATGGAAGAATTTTTCCGGGAGAAGGGTTTTAACGACTTCCTCTCCAAACCCATAGAAATAACGGAGCTTGAAAGGGTAATGTCGCTCTGGATACCGGCCGCCAGGCAGAAAAGATGAACCGCCCGCCGCAGGCCCGGCCCTCCCCCGCTGCCGGACGCCTATCTTTTTTTGGCAAAGCCGCTCATAACCAAAAGCTGTACCGCTGCGGCGGCAATAAAGGTTATCCAGGAATAACGGATGCCGACAAGGGCGGTCAGTACGCAGAACAGGGCTGCGGCGAATATCCAGACAGCGCCCGCGACAAGGCCGAAACGGGCGCCGTAGGTTTGGCTTTGCTCTTCCTCCATCCGGCGGGCCCAGGGCTTTTTCCGGTCCTTTTCTCCCAGGACAAGCAGGGCAAGCATGGCGCCGCCGGGGAGGGCGAAGGGGATAAGGGAGCCCAGCGCGGAAATGATGCCGATGTTTTCAAAGGCCAGGGCGGCGTCCGGGAATTCCGCGCGGGCGGCGATTTCTTCCGGCGCCGGTGTACCGGGCGCAAGCAGCGCGATGGCCCCCGTAAAGAGTCCGCAGAGGATCAGCGCCAAAGCCGCCGCATAGAGGAGGCCGCGCTTCCAGGTCATGGGATGGCGGGACCTAGTCTCCTGGGTAAGGGCGAAAAATACAAACGCGCAGAGGGAAACAACGGCAAAGGGCATAAGGCTCGCGATAGCCGGCATAAGCCCTGCGGAAAAATAGACTATGCCGAAGATCGTTACGCCGAAGGCCAGCACCAGCCCGGCCAAGGGGTAAGCGGCAATGTGCAGCCTGTCCAGGGGAACGGGCCGGGCGAACGCCCCGCCGATGATCTCCTGCCGTTTCTGGCGGCTCATCCGGTCGGCAACCTCGGTGATGTCCCCCAGCCTGTCCAAGGCCTGCCGCAGCGCCGTTTCCCCGCTCGCGCCTTTGGCGGTCATGCCCTGTATGCTTTCACAGAGATTCGCCGCTATCTCATCCTTGAGATCCCGCAGCCCGGCTGTCTCCTCGTAATCCCTGAATATCTCCGCCAGGGCCTGATCCACGCTTTCCCGGTATTCCGTCATTCTGTTTCCTCCAATAAGTCGTCTATGATTTTCCTGGTGAAGCGCCAGTCCAGCATATTCTGCTCAAACAGGGTACGGCCCCTGGCGGTAATACGGTAGTATTTCCGCCGGGCGCCCTGGGTTTCGTCCCCCCAATAGGAACGGACATACCCGCCTTCCTCAAGCCGCTTATAGCTTGAATAGAGTGTCGTTTCCTTGAGCTCGTACTGCTCGCCGGTTTTTTCCAAAATCCGGTTGTATATCTCAAAGCCGTAAGCGTCCCCCTGCATGAGTATCCGCAGCACGACAGAATCCGTGTGGCCCCGCAGCAGATCCGGCGATAATTTCGGTTCCATGCCTACTCCTTAGAACTGTCCAGCCGCAGCGTAATTTCAGAACCTTTCTTGATCCCTCATGCTTTAGCAAGGGGGCTAAAGCCCTTTCATCCCGCCTCTTTTCGCTATCCCCCGCAGGGCGGCTGAATAGTTATAATTTTATTTTGTATTCATAATGCAGCTTCCTGTCGTAATCCAGTTCTATTAAATCGGTCGGTTTTATTTTCCCCTCTTCTTTCTCAAAATAATTCAAGCCGACATCTTTTAACATTCTATATACAAATTGCGAGCAGAACATTATATTCGGCTTGAATGAAAGTTTTAATACCAGGCCGAATAAATTATACGCATTGCCTTCGGTATTTATTGTTTTTATTTTTTCGATAATTGTTTTTTTCTTTTCAGCCGATATTGGCAGACTGTATACAATAATCGAAGAATCCCGCTTCTTGTTAAAGTATTTTACCATTTCCATATTCAGCCCCGGGGGGTAAATGTTCTCGCCGCCGTTATAGCTTACAATCGTTTTTAGCCCCCTGTCGAATGACAGCGATGCATGGTTGTATTGTTTTTGGGTAAACATTGAAATGATTTCGCTCGCGGGACTCCCGGTGTCCGAGATAATTATGTAGATATTTAAATCGTCTAAGGCTTTATACGCCGTGTCAAAGTATTCATCCGTAAGGCTGCCTTTATTTATATAGCGGAAAGAATTATGCCTCGGCAAATCACTTATCAACGCATCCATGTTTTTTTTCGATAAATTTTTTCGTCCTTCTTTTATTACCTTATTAACGGCGGCAATGTTTTCAACCAATTCATTAAAGGTGAATACGCTTAAATCCTGCACGGACGGAAAATACGATCTGCCGTCCCTGTTCTCTGAAATTAACTTATTGAAAATGAACGGTATGGGGACAAGCATTAACCCTATGACCCTGCTTGCCAGCGAAGCGAGAATATTGTCTCTTTCGGCAAAGGCGACCTCATTATTATAAACTGATTGGAATACCATAACCATTAAATATATCGCCGATAAAAATA
>JAIRRR010000296.1 GCA_031255875.1 Treponema sp. | reverse complement strand
ATTGCCGGATCGCGGGTGGTTTCGGTAAGCAGTACCGAGCCCATGCCGGCCCTTTTGCGGATAAAGAGATGGTAGCCCCCGTCGACCTGTTGTTCAATGCGTATGTCGTCGGCGCCCACGCCCAGGTCCTGGGAACAAACGGGCAAAACGGCAAAAAGGGAAAAAGCGGCGGAAACCGCGAAAAAAAAACCCCGCCTCAACTTTGTACTCATCACCTTATTATCGGCAGGAAGACGGCGTTTTTTAATCCAGGACCGGAACGGGCGGCGCCGCCCGCCGTATGCCGGAAAAGCGGGGGATATTACGGGCCGTTACAGCAATTCGTCGCGCCCGGCCGCCCTGATCTGTTCCACAACGGCCTTTAGCCGCTGGGTTTCCCCTTTTTTGGCGATCAGCGCGGAGGCGGGGCCGCCGTCCCTGCCCGAACGGATGACCACGATAAGGTCCTCCGCCCCGCAGAGGGCGACCGGGATATCGGCATCGACAAAGCAGGATGCGGCCGTGTCCGTACCGAAGACGTCCGCAGCCTTTTCCCCCTGCACGGCCGGCAGCTTGGCGTATTCGTCCCAGCTCCCCACGTCGAACCAGTCGAAGCCCGCCCGGACCATCACCACGGAGCGGCATTTTTCCGCCACCGCGTAGTCGATGGACACGGCCCTGGCCGCCCGGTAGGCCGCCTCCAGGCCGGGCCAGTTTTCAAGCGCCGCTATGCCCTGGCGCGCGGCATAGGCCCCTTCGCCCGGGGCAGGAAGCCTTTCAAAGGGAGCGAGGAGTTCCGGCTCGTTCTTGCGGAATTCGTCCAGTATAAAGCCCGAGTCAAAGGCGAACATCCCGGAGTTCCAGTAAAAATTTCCGGCCGCGAGGAATTTTTCCGCAGTTTCCCGGTCCGGCTTTTCCCGGAAAGACAGGGCCCGGAAGCAGCTCCCGGCGGACAGAACCCCGCCCGAAGACGGGCCGCCGTCCGCAGCCTCGATATAACCGTAGCCGGTTTCCGGGCGGCCGGGCGCTATGCCGAAAACAACCAGGGCGGGAACGGCACCCGGCGCGGCCCCCGCAGCCAGGGCGGCGGCCTTTTCGGCATCGGCGCGGAACGCCTCGATCGGGCCAATCACATGGTCGCTTGTAAGGACCAGCATTGTACGCCCGGGGCCCGCAGTACGTTCAGCGAAAACCGCGCCGCAGGCAATGGCCGGGGCCGTATTCCGGGCAAGCGGTTCGCCGATAAGGACCAGGCGCGCCTTTTCGGCGCCGGAAAGCGAATCGCAGGCTTCCAGCACATGCCGGGCGTGCCCCTTCCCGGCTATGATGATAAGCCGGCCGCTTACCGCGAGGCCCCGTTCCACCGCCGCCCGGAAAAAACTCCGCCCGCCGGGGCCGGGAAGAAACTGCTTGGGAAGCCGGGAACTGGAAGCGGGCCAGAGCCTGGTTCCCAGGCCGCCCGCCATAATAACGCAGTCGTCAAACATGGCGTTTTTCCTTCTTTTTTCCGGGGATTAAGGACAGGGAATAGAGAATCACCGCTGCCCAGATAACGATAAAGGCCGGGAGCTTCCAGACGGGGAAAGGTTCTTTCAGGATCACAACCCCGGAAAAAAACTGAAGCGTAGGGTTGATGAACTGCATGAATCCCACTGCGGAAAGCGGGAGTATCCTGGTCCCCTTGCTGAAAAAGTAGAGGGGTATGGTGGTGATAGGCCCGGCCAGAAGCACGGGCATCCAGAGCGGGGGGACGGTTTTCGCCAGGCCCCCGAAACCGCCGCCGCAAAAGGCCAGAAGCAGCAGCGCCACCGGGGAGGCCAGGAGCGTTTCCGCGCCAAGGCTTTCCAGGGAGGAGCAGGGCGTCTTTTTCTTTATCAGCCCGTAAAAACCGAAGCTCAGGGCGATAAGCAGGGCG
This sequence comes from Treponema sp., assembly GCA_031255875.1. Taxonomy (GTDB): domain Bacteria; phylum Spirochaetota; class Spirochaetia; order Treponematales; family Breznakiellaceae; genus JAIRRR01. Next base: position 1,153 of record JAIRRR010000296.1, on the reverse strand, counting down.
ATCCAGGGGAAAACCCCCGACAGTACGGTGAGGAGCAGCACCCCGGCGCAGGCAATCCCGAAAGCCGCCCACTGGAGGGGAAGCAGCCGTTCGCGGAAAAAGACCAGCCCCAGAACCACCGAAAGGAGGGGGTTGATATAATAACCCAGGGAGCAATCCACAGTATGGCCCGAATTCACCGCCCAGATATACACCCCCCAGTTGGCCGTGATCAGCGCCGAGGAGCCCGCGAGGAAGAAAAGGGAAGGCCGCCGGGCCAGCGCCCTGAGCCAGGCGGTGTTTTTCCGCGCCAGGAGGATCAGGGCCGTGAGAACGGCGGAAAGGAGTATCCTGGCGGCCAGGATATGGAACGGGTTGATGGAAGCGAGGAAGTGCCAGTAGACGGGCAGCACCCCCCAGAGCAGGAACGATACAAGGGCGAAGAATACCCCCTCGCCAAAGGATTTTCTCTCCATGAAGCCGCCTCCGGAACCCCCGCCCGATACCGGGCTGTTCAACGAGCCTATTCCAAAACCAGCCGGGTTTTGGAATAGGCTCACTTTACCGGAAAAAGCCCTGCGGGGCAAGGCGGCGCGTTGTTGTTCGCGGTTAAATTCTTCCGCCGCTTGGGGCTGCTCATGCCCGGCAGCCCAGCCCAGGCTCTCCTGCTGTATCCGGTAAAGCCGGGCGGAGAGGCCGCCCCGGGCCAGCAGTTCCTCCCCGGCCCCCTCCCCCACCAGGCGGCCCTGGTCCAGCACGGCGATCTTGTCCGCGCCCAGCACCGTTCTGAGCCGGCGGGCGATGACGATGCGGTTCTTTACCAGTTCCGAAATGGCCGCCCGGATCAGGGTCTCGTTTTCCGGGTCGAGGCTGGCGGTGGCCTCGTCCAGGAGCGCGATGGGGGCGTCTTTGAGCAGCGCGCGGGCGGATGCCCGGCGGACTACGCCCCGACGCGCTTGCCCAGGGCTTCGGCGTGGTCGGCGGAGAGGATTATTTCGCTCCAGTTGATCACTATCCCTTCTTTTTCCATGGCTTTCATGAGTTTGGCGAGGGCCTTCCCGGTAAAGGGGCTGGTCTTTTTGAGGAACGCGGCGCCCTTCTTGCCCACGAGGCTGGACGCGCCGGAGAGGATCCTCGCCAGGGATTCGGGCATGTTCCCGCTGAAAAGGGCGGC
>JAIRRR010000114.1 GCA_031255875.1 Treponema sp. | reverse complement strand
GCTTTTTCTGGTACGCCGGGCACGGGGTCCAGGTTTCCGGGGAAAACTACCTTTTGCCCGTGGACATAAACGCCGAGGACGAGGCGGGCATTGTCTACGGCTCCTATCCCCTCGGGCGGCTGCTCCTCTCCCTGGAACAGACGGCAAGGAACAAGCTCAACATGGTGGTCCTCGACGCCTGCCGGGACAACCCCTTCAAAAACCTGGCGGGCGGGAGCCGGGGCCTTTCGCGGGGCTTCGTAACCGTGGAACATCCGCCCCAGGATATTTTTATCATGTTTTCCACCGCCCCCGGGACTACCGCCGCAGACGGCGAAAACACGCGGAACAGCCCCTTTGCCGAGGCCTTTTTAAAGTACATGGATTCAGGCGAAATCCTCCCTGTTATGGCGGGCCTTGTTACCCGGGAAACCATGCGGCTTACCGGCGGCAGGCAGCGCCCCTACCAGAACGGCAGCATTGTCAGCGAACTGTACTATTCCCTTGCTTCGGGGGCCGGCCCGGCGTCCGGAGGAACCGGCGTTTCGGCCCTTGCCGGCGTTCAGCCCCGGGAAGCGGCCGCGAGGGCCGTCGCGGAGGCCCCGCAAAACACGGACGCTTTTCCCGCGCCCGGCATGGTGGCCGTCCCCGCCGGGGCCTTTGCCATGGGCAGCCCGAGTATGGAGCTTGATCGCGTGGAATTCCGGGAACGCAGGCACGAGGTGCGGCTTGACGCTTTTTATATCGGGAGCCGGGAAGTTACTGCCGGCGAATTCCGGCGTTTTGCCATGGAGACCGGGTACCGGACTACTGCGGAACAGGCGGGCGGGGCCTTTGCCTATAACGAAACAAGCGGGGAATGGGAATTCCGCGCCGGCGCGGACTGGCGGCGTCCCGGCTTCAGCCAGGGCGACGATCACCCGGTGGTCAACGTAAGCTGGTTCGACGCCGTGGCATACTGCAACTGGCTTTCGGAGAAAGAGGGGCTCGCCCCCGCCTATCGTATTTCAGGGGAAGATGTACGCTGGGACCGGGAGGCCAACGGTTTCAGGCTTCCCACGGAAGCGGAATGGGAATACGCCTGCCGTGCGGGAACGGCCGCGCCCTTTTCCACCGGCGAAAGAATCTCGACGGCCCAGGCAAATTACGACGGCAATGTTCCCTACAACTACGGTAACCGGGGCCTGTTCCGCAAAAGCACCATGCCCGCAGCTTCGTTCCGGCCCAATTCCTGGGGCCTTTACGATATGCACGGCAATGCCTGGGAGTGGTGCTGGGATTTTTACGGCCTTACCCGGGAAGGAACGGAAAACATCGCCGCAGTGAATCCCGCAGGGCCCGATTCCGGCGCGCACCGGGTCAACCGGGGCGGCGGATGGGGTTCCGCAGCCAGGGATCTGCGTTCCGCCGCCCGGTCAAGCGATTTTCCCGAAACCGCCGGGGGCAGCCTGGGCTTCCGCCTGGCAAGGAATAAAGAAGATTAGCGGTGGTCAATCGCCACAATAAGGGCTGCCACCGCCCTGCTGTCGCCGGTCTCGACGGCAAAGGCCGCGTTCGCCTCATCGTACCCGGCCGCGCCCGGGTTTAGAAGGCGAGCGCCCGCCGCCGAAGCCAGCCGTTCGGCCGGCGTCCCTTTGGCGTTTTCAAAACGCCGCATAACGGCCTGTATATCCAGGGCCTGTTTCGCGTAAAGCAGGAACAGGTATTCCATGCCCGGAACGTTGTCCAGAACAAGGGTCCTGTCTTCGCCGGGCAGGGTAACCGCGCTGCCGTCGTAGTTGAGAAGCGGCGAAACGCCGGCCGGGGGGAATAGCAGCACCGGGGAATAAAATTCGCCGGCCCCGGCGGATGTTGCCGCCTCCTGGGTTGCCGCGAACGCGTACATATAGGCGCTTTCACCGGCCCCGGCTACAAAACGGAATTCGGTCCCTTCCCCCAGCGGCTCGGCGGTTTTGTACGATCCTCCGGGCATAAAGACAAGCGGCGCGGGCCTTGAGCCGGACCTTTCAAGAATTTCAACCCGCGCGAAGCCGGAGAACTTTACCGTATCGCTGTAGACGGCAAGGTTTTCGATCATCTCGTAGCCTTCCATAACAAAATCGACAAAGGCATTGTAGGGAATCCACATAAAACCGCCGTTGCCCCATTTCCCGCCCCAGCTGTTGAGTATCTCGAAAGCGCCGCCGCTTTTTTCATCGTCGTAGCCTACCACGCACATCGCGTGGCCGCCGTAAAAGTAATCGGGGCTTTCTTCCGGCTGCCATACGTTGTCCGCAGCCATGAAAGAGTAGGGGGTATTCATGCCGATAATAACCGGCTTCCCCTCCGCCAGACTCTTTTTTACGGTTCTGGTAACAAGGCCGGGCTTGCTCCGTTCCTCCCGGGAGAACAGGGTCACGTAATCGGCAATGGGAAATTTTTTGCTCCCGCTGTAATAGGAAAGATCGACCCGGGGGAAATCCACTGTGCGCTCAATTTCGATCATCCTGACGGCCCCTGAATCTTTCATCAGGTCCAGGGCCCAGTAGATCGCGGCGCCTTCCTGGCATTCGGGATCGTCGGGCCTGATAGTCCGGTAGACATAAACCGGCGAAAACACGTTTTGCATTATGTCGGACTGGTCTTTCCGGCTCAGCGTCACGGACTCCGAAATTGTCCGCGCCGCGTAGGCCGAGGCCCATGCCACGCAGGTCCCGTAATCGGTCTGGTCGCCGGGAAGGGGGGCGTATTGTTTCAGCGAGTACGCTTTTGGCAGCCCGTCGTAGGCCCGGCTTGCCAGGGGCGCCTTCCTCGGCAGCCTGCTGTAGGCCGCCTCGTCAAGAATGGCGCTCAGGGGGTAACGCGGGCCGCTCTGGGGGTATAGAAAACCGCCGCCAAGGAACAGAATGAAAAT
>JAIRRR010000043.1 GCA_031255875.1 Treponema sp. | reverse complement strand
GCGCTGGAGAAGGCCGGTTACGCCCAGTACGAAGTGTCCAATTTTTCGCTTCCCGGAAAAGAATCGCGCCACAACAGCCGTTACTGGCGCATGGAAAACTGGCTCGCCCTGGGACCCGGCGCGTCCGGGACGCTTATCGATGACAGTACCGGGACCGGCCGACGTTACGCCGTAAAGCCCGATATGAACGCCTGGCTTGACCGGGGCGCGGAAGGCACCCGTGCCGGGCCGCCCGTAACGGAAGAGGCGCTGGACCGCTCCGCGCTGATAAAAGAAACGCTGCTCATGGGCTTCCGCCTTACCGATGGGCCGGACGGGGCGCTGTTCCGGAAACGCTTCGGCCTGGAAATAGAAGCCGTCATCCCCCGCGTCATTACGGCGTGGCGGCGGCGCGGCCTCTTCCGGGAAGACCGGACGGCGCTGTCAAAGGAGGGCCTGCTCCTTCTTAACCCGTTTCTTGTGGATGCCTTTCGGGAGATTGATGGCGAGTATTGATGGTGGATCAGGTGTTCGGTATAAAACGATGCGGAACAGCGGTTTCGAGACAATAGCTGCCACCCAAACTGAAGGTCTGCTTGCTCTATAGCCGCCCATCAACCCTCTTTGCAACTATCACCGAATTTGTATAACAATTCCGGCTCAGGACATAAAGAGCAATTTGCGCTATCATACTAAGTATGATTGAGTACGTTACGCCGGGTAACATTGACGACAGGATACTCGCGAAAAGCGCCCGCTGTCTTTCGGGCGGGGGGCTTCTGGCCTTTCCTACGGACACAAGCTGGAGCATCGCCTGTTCCCTGAATTCAAGGGAAGGGATTAAGAGGCTCCGCAGGCTTTCCGGAGAGCGGGACGAGCGGCACTTTACCCTGCTCTGTTCCGGTATTTCCCAGTTCGGCGATTTCTGTTCCCTGGACAATACCCGTTTCCGCCTGATCAAGCGCCTTTCCCCCGGCCCCTACGTGTTTATCCTGGCTACCCTTTCCGGAACCGGCAAGGCGCTCGGCCTCCGCCGGAAAGAGCTGGGGGTCCGCATCCCCAACCACCCGGTGCCCCTGGCGGTGATCAGGGCCCTGGGCTGCCCGCTTTACTCGATCACCGCCAAGCGGGCCATGGCCGCCAAAGGCCGGGAAAACGCCCGGGGCGGCGGCGAGGACACCGGGGACGGGGGCGGCGAGCTCCCCCCCATTCCCGAGGAAGATCTGTTCGAGGGGGGCTGGGAGCTGGAAGAGATTGACGGCCTGGATATGATCCTGGACCCGGGGGAAGAGCAGCAGCGCATATTTTCCACCATTCTCGATTTGACCGGGGACGAGGCCGTGCCTCTCCGCCGGGGGGCGGGGCCATGGCCGATTTGAAAGCGGCGGGAATTCCCGCGAGAAGCCTTGCCGGGAAGCGGAAGCAATGGGCCGGCGTCGTTCTCTGGCGGAGGTTCATGGTCATCGCCCTGCTTATGGCGCAGGTGGTGTTCCTCGTGATCCTTATAGAAGGGTCGAGCCGGAATTTCCGGTACATTAACTGGAGCCTCAATGTCGTCAGCGTCGTGGTGTGCCTCTATATCCTGAACAAAAAGGAAAAATCCGCCTACAAGCTGACCTGGATATTCCTCATCATGCTGTCCCCGATTTTTGGCGGCATCATGTACCTGGTGTTCACCTGGCAGTCTAACCCCCGGAGCTTCCGGAAACGGCTCGAGGCGAAAAACGAAGAATTCCGGCCCCTGTTCAGGCTTCCCGGGGACGCCCTGGCCGAGCTTACCGATACGCACGAAGACTGCGCGCCCCAGGTCCGCTACCTCCAGAAATACGCCGGCTATCCGGTGTACCGGCACACCCGCACCGAATATTTCCCCTCCGGCGAGGCTTTCTTCGCCCGCCTGTACCCCGAGATGGAAAAGGCGGAGAAGTATATCTTTTTGGAATTTTTCATTCTCAGGCAGGGCCAGATGCTGAACCCCATGATCGATCTTCTGGAACGCAAAGCCCGGGCCGGGGTCGATGTCCGGTTCATCTACGACGACCTGGGCTGCTTTACCTCCCTGCCGCCGGACTATCATCGTTATCTGGAAAGCCGGGGCATAAAATGCGTGGTGTTCAACCCCTTTAAGCCCATCTGGTCCTCGATGCAAAACAACCGGGATCACCGGAAGATCGTTTCAATCGACGGCAGGGTAGCCTTTACCGGGGGCATGAATCTCGCGGACGAGTATATCAATATCTTTGAAAAATACGGCCACTGGAAAGACGCGGGGATAATGCTGGAAGGCGAGGCCGCCTGGTCCCTGACCCTGATCTTCCTCCACATGTGGAACACGGAACGGAAGGACTGCCGGGACGATGTCGAATCCTTCTACCCCTGGAAAGACAGCCCCTGCCCGGTTCCCACGGAAGGCTACGTGCAGCCATACGCGGACAGCCCCATTGACGAGGAGAACGTGGGCGAGCATGTGTATATCCAGATTATCAACAACGCGAAGAAGTACGTGTACATCAACACGCCCTATCTGGTGGTGGACGACAACCTCCTGTCCGCCCTGACCCTTGCGGCGAAGAGCGGGATCGACGTGCGCATTATCACGCCCCACCGCTGGGACAAGTGGATGGTGCGGGTCACCTCGCATTCCTACTACCGGCAGCTAGTCCTGGCGGGGGTAAAGATCTACGAGTATTCCAGCGGCTTTAACCACTCCAAAACTTTTGTTTCCGACGACCGGGTCGCCACGGTGGGGACCACCAACCTGGACTTTCGCAGCCTCTATCTGCATTTCGAGTGCGGGGTCTGGATTTACCGGAACAGCGCGGTCCAGGCCATTAGGGAGGATTTTCTCAAGACAATCGCCTTTTCCTGCCACCAAATTACGCTGGCGGACTGCGCCCGGAACGCTTTCCAGCGGGTAACGCAGGACGTGCTCCGCCTGTTCGCCCCGCTCATGTGAGGCGCCCTGCCCGCTGTCTCAGACAGCCCGCCGCCAGGGCGATACCGTAGCCGCCGTACACCGAAAGCAGCCTGTCCATAATGTTTACCGGGATACGGCAGAGAATCTCTATCAACAACAGGGCCGGCCCTGGCTGGCCCCCGCCAATCTTGCGAACCAGCATACGCCGGAAAATGAAGGTTTCCGCGTCGTAGACCTCCCAGGAGGTAAAAAACACCTCGATTATTGTGCTGATAATGCCGCCCAGAATACTTACCAGAAAACACATTGCCAGGGACAGGATAAAAAGGATGGTTACCCGATCAAGAAAGGTCGAAGCCTGCCGCCGTTTCCCGCCGTTCCCTGCCCCGGCGGCGATCCGGCACTCCCCGGGGAACAGGCGCATGAAAAAGCCGGTGAGAAACGCCACGGCAATATTACAGAAGGTATAGAGGTATGCGGGCGGCGGGGTTCCAAGCGCCGGATTGGATATAAGATGGGTCAATACCGCCGTGGCAAGCCCCCAGGGAAGCAGCGGCAGACCCTTGAATATTCCCGGTATATACGGAACGCCCAGGAAGCGGAACGGGCTATTATCGCCCGGGAACTCCACGATTCGGTCATCGCCGAGCTTAGGCGCATCTCGTTTCTGGCCTACTCCAGGGAGGGCGGCAGGGAAGAACCGGCGCTTCTCGCGGACCGCATCAATACCGAGTGCGGCGCCCTGATCCGGCGGGTCCGGGAAATATGCCAGGCCCTTGTCCCCCAGGATTTCAACCGCCTGGGCCTGCTCGTGTC
>JAIRRR010000316.1 GCA_031255875.1 Treponema sp. | reverse complement strand
TCTAATTCCTTGCAGGATAAGGAATTAAAAAGACAGCCGCCCCGCCGGCGGCCTGGCGGCCCTAGCGCCGTTCCTCGATGGCGCCGTCCCGGCGGGCGATGAATACCACGGGCCTGATCCGGGTAAAGAGGCCGTTTTCCACCACCCCGGCTATGCGGTTTATCTCGGTCTCCATGGCGGCGGGGTCCACCGGCGACTTGAAGCGCGTGTCCAGGATCAGGTTCCCCTTGTCGGTAATCACCGGCCCGGCCTTGCGGACAGCCTCCCGGAGCGCCGGTTCCGCGCCCAGCCCTTCGAGCGCCCGGCTCACCACGAGCCGCGCCTCGGGCACAACTTCCACCGCGATCGGGAAGCTGAGGCCCAGGTTTTCCACCGCTTTGGACTCGTCAATTACCAGCGCGTAAGACTTCGATGCGTAGGCGACGATCTTTTCGAGGAGCAGCGCGGCGCCCCCGCCTTTGGTACAGTAGTTCCGCGAGTCGACCTCGTCGGCCCCGTCTATGCTCAGGTCCAGCAGCCCGCCGATTTCCCGGGAATTCAGGGTATAGAGGGGTATCCCCATGTTTTCGCACTCGATAGTCGTTTGAAAACTGGTGGACACCGCCTTGATATCCCGAAGCTTCCCCTCCCGAAGCAGCAGCCCCACGCGGCGCACCGTGTGGATCACGGTGGAGCCTGTGCCCAGGCCCAGCTTCATTCCGTCCTTTACCAGAAGATCCGCCGCCCGGTTTCCCACCAGCACCTTCATATCCTGTTGTTCCATGGTTTCCCCCTGAATGAATTTTCCCCCGGATTGCAAAGCCGCCTGCCGGGCCTGAACCGCGCGGGCCTCCGGGTTACGGGCGGGCCTATAAATCTATACGGCTGCGGAGCTGCGCGGGGAATTCCGTGCCGATAAAGAACTGGTACTGGTAAATCGCCTGTATTATCAGCATATCGTAGCCGTTAATCACCCGGCAGCCGGCGGCGGCGGCGCGTTTCATAAACACGGTCTCTTCCGGCTTGTAAACCAGATCCATTACCTTTTCATGCCCGGCAAATTTGTAGTCCGGCATGGGATCGCCGCCAACGTCGGGCTCCATGCCGACGGAAGTAGTCTGGATGATAATATCCGAATACTTGCGCATCATCTCCGCGCCTTCCGGGTCGGCGTTGGCGCAGGGGAACTTGTAGGGCTGGGCCAGGCGTTTCGCCCTTGCCAGGGTGCGGTTCAGTATCAGCGCCTTCCCCTTCAGGCGGAAAACTTCGGACGCCGCCGCCCGGGCCGCCCCGCCCGCGCCGATAATGCTGATCCTCCTGCCGGCAAGGTCCTTCCGCCCGATAAACCCCAGAAGCGAATCGGAAAAGCCCCGGATGTCGGTATTGTAACCCGCCCAGCCCTCAGGGGTACGCACCATGGTATTGCAGGCGCCCACGGACCGCACGCGTTCGGAACTGCGGGCCAGGAAGGGCAGCACCTGTTCCTTGTAGGGCACCGTCACCGAAACGCCCTCGATGTTCAGCTCTCCGGCGATCTCCAGAAAACTTTCCAGCGTGTCGGCCGGAAAGGGAACGTACACGGCGTCGATGTTTTCCTCGGTAAAGGCGCGGTTGAAAAAAGGCGGGCTGGAAGTGGCGTGCAGGGGATAGCCCAAAATTCCCAGGAGCCTGGTGTCGGCGGTGATTTTTTTGAAACGGTAAACCTCCGCCAGTTCTTTCAGGTTAAGCTGTCCCGGGGCGGCCTGCCGCAGATCGCCGTCATCAGCCGAAACATAGCTCAGGTAGGAGCCCAGCTTTTCGGCGAGAATCCGGGTATTGGCCCCGAAGCGGCCCATGCCCAGGATTATCTTGTCGTAGCCCCGGGCCTTCGCCGCTTCCCGGTACACGCGCAGCGTGTCGGCGAGGGACTGGGGATACACCGCAGCCTTGACAATCTCGTCCCCCACATGGCGCAGCCTGTCCATCCTGCCCGCCAGGTCTTCATCCACCCCCCCGAAATTGTGGAACGACCGGATAATCCGGGTGCCGAAGGTCCGCGCCGCCTCCTCGATACTCGGGACGTTGAAGTCCTCCTCGATGTCCAGGTAGGCGTAGTTCTTCCGCCTGTCCGCCTCGGCATAGGCCAGGCCCTTGGAGAACAGGGTCGCCCGCGAGCCCTCTCCCCCGCTGAACAGGCCCCCGTCCGCTTCCCGGCGTATGGTAAGGATAACCGGCAGCCCCGCCCGTTCAGGGAAACGGCGTATCTGGAAGCGCTCGTCAGGATCAAGGCAGTCCACCCGCAACTCGGCAATATCCGCGTATTTGCGGTATTTGTTCAAAATTTCCAGATCACGGGCTATGGTCTTTCCGGTCAGACAGAGGCACAGTTTCGCCATACAAACCTCGCGCTAAAAATCGGAGCGGTAAATGTAGATAGCCGTTACCAGCCCCCGGCCGTCGTTGTTAAAGCGGGCGTTCATGGGCCAGGACCAGCCGGCCAGCGGCGCGAGGGTAAAGCCCTCCTCCACAACCGTCGCGTCCCCCATGATAAGGGGGATCACGTTCCGGTTTTCCCCCACCCGCACCCCGAAGGCCGCCTTAAGGCTGATCTGCCAGACCCGGTCCCGGTAAAAGTAGAAGTCCCTGTCCGCGTAGCTAAAGACCACGTCGTCCTGCCATTCCTCCTCCCCCCGCACCGCGTACACCCCCCGGGGCACGCCGAAACGGCCAATCACCTCGTTCAGGGTAAGCCCGACAAGATGGGCCGGGCTGTCCGGGTCGGAGGGCGACGGGCTCTGGCCCCAGAGCGTGCCCGCCAGCAATACCAGGCCCGGGACCAGCGCGGCGCGGAAGGCCGCCCGCAGCGGCGATTCGGCCCTTCCCATCAGATCTCGTCCAGGGAAAGCTCGTCCATAGGCGGCATCACCGTTTCCCGGTAGATCTCCCGGCCCCTCATCGAAAGGATCAGGACAGCGCCCGGCACGGCCAGGTAGGGAAAGGTAAAGCCGCCCCCGCCGAAATCAGCCTCGACCAGAAGCTCCCGGCTGTTCGCGCCCGGCAGCAGAAGCTCAAGCCGCACCGGGAGCGGGTAGGCGCTTTCGGGCACCGTGTAGCTGAACAGGGCGAAAACCTCGCCCGTCTCAAGCCGGCCGGCCGGGGACGTCACCAGGACACTGACCGGGCGGCCGGATTCGAGCATCGAGTCCTGCGCCGGGTCCTGGAACACAACCGCCCCGAAGTCCTCGCTGCCCCGGGCCTCCCTCAGCGAGAAGCGGAAACCCAGCCCCGCCTCCCCCAGCCGGCCCGCAGCTTCCGCCGGGCTTAGCCCCCAAAGGCCGGGCACCCTTGCCAGAACATGCGCCGGCCCCCGGCTGACCACAAATTCCAGGGTCACCGGCCCGGAAACAGGCTCCCCGGGCTCGGGCTTCTGTTGCAGAATAGTGCCCGCCTCTTCGGAAGAGTACTCGTACATAAACGGCTCTTTTATCGTAAGCAGGGACATCGACGCCGACGCGAAGAGGGCTTGCAGATCCATGCGCACCTCCTCGATATTCCGTCCCCGGTAGTCTTCTATAGTATTGACCACCATCCCCAGGCTCACCACCAGCTTGATCCGCCGCCCGGCCTTGACAATAGTCCCGGGCACCGGGTCCTGTTCCAGCACAACGCCCCGGTCATTCACGGATTCGGAGTACCGGGTCTGAATCCGGGGGTAGAGTTCCTTAACCTGGAGTTCCTGGAGGGCCGCCACCAGTTCCTTGTCCCGCAGATCCGGAACCATAGCCTGTTCCGCGCCCCGGAGCGCGATAAAAAACACCAGGAGCGCGGCCGCGGCCGCCAGCGCCAGTATGCCCAGGGCCGTCACAACCACAACCCGCGCGTGCCCGGCCACATAATCCTCAGCCGCGTCAATATTCACCTTGAAAGCCATCAGCCACCCTCGTGTATTTTTATAAGGGGGGCCTGTTACCGGACGGGCGGCCGCAAACAGCCGCAGCCCCTGTCCGGCCCCCCTCCGCTCCAGCCTTGCCCCGCATTGACGTGGAGTTTTACGGCAAACCGCTCCGGCGGCTTGCCGCAAAACTCCGGAAAGACTTGCGGAGGGCCTGCGGCCCGGAGCAAGTCTTCCGCTACCCCCCTATTCCAGCACGGAACCGATAAAATTCCTGGCCCCGTTCAGGAAGGAACGCCAGTCCAGGGCCTTTCTGGCCGGGAACTGGAACCGTTCCGCCGCGAAAATACCGTCGCCGGTACGGATAAGGACTCCCCATTTCTTGTCCGCCCCCAGGACCGTCCCCGGCGGCGCGCCTTCCGGCAGGCCCGCCGTATCCCCGGCAAAGGGCCGCCCCTCAAGCAGGTAAAGCTCCGAACCGGCGAAACCGGTCAGGCAGAGCGGCCAGGGCGTAAAGGCCCGTATCTTCCGGTCTATCTCGGCCGTACCGGCGCGCCAGTCAATGCGGCCCATCTCCTTCGTGATCAGGGCCGAGTAGCGCACCCCCTCCGGGCCCTGCTTTTCCCCGGCGGGGAGCCGCCCCTCCGCCGCGACGCGCCGGATCAGGGCGGCGGCCAGGGAGGCGCCGGTCTCCGCGGCCGTGCCGGCCAGGGAAAGCGACGTTTCCCGCTCCGAGAGCGGGAAACGCTCCCGCGCGAGAATATCCCCGCCGTCCATTTCCGCGGCCAGCCGCTGCACGCAGACCCCGGTCTCCGCGTCCCCGTGCAGGATAGCCGCCTGGATAGGCGCGGGCCCCCGCCAGCGGGGCAGCAGGGAAGGGTGCACGTTAATCCCCCCCAGGGGGAACAGGGCCAGAAACTTCGGCCCGAATATCTTCCCGTAGGCGAAAGACACAAGCAGGTCCGGTTCCAGGGCCGCGACCGCTTCCCGGGCGTTCCCGTCAAGTTTTTCAAACTTGAGAATCCGCTTCCCGGGCGACAGGGCGAGCGCGGCCGCAGCCACTTCCGTAGGCCCGCTTTTCCCGCCCCGCCCCTTTGCCGAATCCGGGTTTGTCAGCACGGCCGCCAGGGCGCAGACCCCGCCGGCTTCAAGGCCGGCCAGCGCCCGCAGCGCCGGGACCGCGATCCCCGGGCTGCCCGCGAAAACCACCCGGATCACGCCTTTTTCCGTTTTTCCCATTTGGCGATAATCTTGTTCCGTTTCGGCTCCGAAAGACGGTCTATAAAGAGGACCCCTTCCAGATGATCGTACTCGTGCAGGATAACCCGCGCCAGTATCCCGGCCGCGTCCAGGGTAAAGGGGCGTCCCCGCTCGTTCCATGCCTGCACCTGGATACTCTCCGGCCGTATCACTTCCGCGTATATCCCCGGAATGGACAGGCAGCCCTCCTCGCATTTCACCTGATCCTGGGAAGTCATCGTTATCGTGGGGTTGATAAACACGCGGGGGACATCCCGCTCAATATGGACCACAAAGATCCGCTTCATAAGCCCGACCTGGGGCCCCGCGAGCCCGACCCCCTTCCCCTCGTGAAGCGCCTCTATCATCTCCTGCGCGATTCCTCTGTACTCCGCGCCGATGGGCCTGACCGGCTCCGCCTTCTGCCGGAGCAGCCCGTTTCCCAGGGTAATAATGTCCATACCTGTATAATACATAAAAAAAACCCGCAGGAAAAGTCTCACGCGCTGCGGAATCGCGCCTTCCCGGGCCGGAGCGCGGGGTATGCCGGGG
>JAIRRR010000247.1 GCA_031255875.1 Treponema sp. | reverse complement strand
GAACCATTCACGCTGAGGGAGCTGCGATCCAGGAAAATGCCCTCAAGGTAGTACATCTGCTCCTGCCAGGACGCCCTGATCGAAAAGGAAACGTCGTCTATATTTGAAAAATCGGCGGAGCCAGTAATATTGGACCCGCCCCCGGGCCATAAGATGCTCCCCTCACTGATTTCGAAGCGCCGGTCCGTGCCGGAGAGGGAGACCAGGGCCAGCAGTTCCCTTTTGCCCTGGTAGGCGATGACAAGCCGGGGGACATTGTACGAAATTTGGGAAAAATCCGTGGTAATAAATATCTCCGTGCTGATTGACGTATCGTCGATTGCCGCGGAAACAGGCGCCGGAAACCCCGGGATGTTCCCAAAGGGCCGCGCCAGCTCCAGAATGTCCATTACGGAAAAAGAATCGAGGCCGAGGCTTGTCTGCAGTTCCAGGGGGCTGTAATTCAGGGTCCCTTCCAGGGAAATTTCGCTCAGGCTGACATTTTCCCAGGATTCGATGTCCCTGAACCGGAGGGCGGAAACCGCAAAACTAAGCCCTTCCTCCCCCCGGATAAATTCCAGGTCCAGGGCCGGGAGGAATACCCCGCCCAGGGAAAAACTGTCGCTGTAAACATCGATGCGGTTGCCGGAACCGGAAACCTCCAGGGTCCCGTTCAGCGGGCTGTCCCCGGAAACGCTGAAATCGCTGACCGTAAGCACCCCGTTCGGTTCCAGCGGGCTGTAGGCCAGATCCCCTGAATAGCTGAGGCTCCCGCGGGTAAACCCCAGCGAAAGCTCGTTAAAATGGACCTGTTTCTCATTCCCGCTGCCGTTTACCGCGTAACCGGAAAGGCCCGGGAAGAAATGCCCCAGGCTGCCCGAAAGATCGACGCGGTAGCCGATCCCCCCTTCCCCGTCCGCCTCAAAAGACGCGCTGCCCGTGGCGGTCAGGGCCAGATACTGGTCGTAATCCTGCCGGGGCCCGGACAGTACCACGATCTCCCGGGGCGAGAAATTGTCCGCCCGGAATTCTCCCGCAACGCGGCCCGACGCGAAGGCGTAATCCAGCGAAAGGCTGTAGGAGCTGCGATCGGGCATCTTTTCGACGGCGAGCCTCTCGTCGTCCAGATGCACGCTGAAATTCACGGCCCGCACGTTGAAATACTCCCCGGTCGCGGACGGTATGTTCAGCGTAACATTGCCCCGGCGGCCGGCCAAATCGTATTCCCCGGAAACGCGGCCTGCCATGGCGATCGCGAAGTTTTCGCCGAATAAATAATTGAGGGACAAACCGGCGATCCACTTGCCCCTTAGCTCGATTCTTTCATCCGCGATACGGGTATCGAAGTTAAGCCCCCTCAAGGAAGCGCTGCTTTCCCCCAGGCGTATGGTGCATTCCCCCCGGCGTACCCTTACCGTAATATCCCCGGGCAGAAGGGCGGCCCAATCCCCGGCCTCGCCCGCCGCCGCGTCCTTTTCCCTGCCCTGCAGCCTCGCGGCTATGTTCCGGTATTTTTCCAGGTTCCGGGCGTCCATGGTAATCAGGGGCCGGTCCAGGTAAATACCCTTGACGGAAGCCGGAATATCCCCCCTCAAAACGGCGAAAATCGAGTAAGATACCCTGAACCGGGAAATGGAAATGAGGGGGTAGCGGGAAAAAAGCGGATCGTCAGAATCTTCCCAAATGCGGACGTCTTTTATATCAAAAAATCCGAAAAGCGAAGGGCCTATGGAAGCGTACTCAATTTCAAGGCCGAAAAAACCTTCGGCCTGGGAGATGATATAATCCCGCAGGGAGACCATCCGTTCCCTGAGCGTCTGCTGCAAGGGCCGCAGGATAAAGAAAGTCAGGGCCGCAAGGAGGAGGAAAAAGAGAAAGTGTACTGTTATATAGCAAAAATAGTTCTTTTTCGTCCGCATCGAGTGTTTTTTTCGTAAACCCGGGGCCTTAAAGCTGCCAAGCCCCGGCAGGATTACCCGGGAGCGCGGCATGCCCCTTTATCAGTATCGGCATATGGCATATATTGTAACCCGGATGCCCCCCGGATTGTAACACAGGCCCCTCCAATGTTATAACAAGCCTCTCATGTTAATTATACACAATTTTGCCGTTTTTGAAGGCCTTGACGGGAGCGGTACCACGACCCAGCTGCGGCTCCTGGCGGAGCGCTTTGCGGGCCGCAGCCCGCCGGATCCCGAGCTGCCCCCTTTTTTTGACACCTTCGAACCCACCGACGGCCCTGTCGGGCGCCTTATCCGCTCCGTCCTGGGGGGGGAAATTTCCCTGGAACCGGCAACGGTCGCCGGGCTTTTCGCGGCGGACCGGCACGAGCATCTTTACGGGAAAAACGGGATTGCCGGCCGCTGCGGGCAGGGCGGGCTGGTAGTCTCCGACCGCTACCTGTTCTCTTCCCTGGTGTACCAGGGGATAACCTGCGGGGAAGAACTGCCCCGGAAGCTCAACTCGTCCTTCCCCCTCCCGGAGTTCCTCCTCTTTTTCGACCTTGATCCCCGGGCCGCCGGGCAGCGGCTTAAAGCCCGGGCCGGGCGGGATATTTACGAACACCTGGAATTCCAGACCAGGGTGCGGGAACGCTACCACGCCCTGCTCCCGGAATACGCGGAGGCCGGGGTGCGGGTGGAGCGCATCGACGCCTCGGCGGGGATCGGGGAGGTTGCCGAAGCGGTATGGAGGGCCGTGCAAAAGATGCCGATAATAAGCCGGTAAGGGTAAAAAAGTGAAGGCGCTCAGGGTTCTTTTTTTCGGCGTAATTTTCCTCGGCTCCGTCCTGCCGCTTGACGCGTACCTCGTTACCTACAAGGAGCAGTTTTACCGGCTCTACCATCTTCACTATATCCAGTATCCCGACGACAGCATGGAAAACATCTACTGGCTGGAAAGGGCGGCCAGGGCCGATTTCGCCAACCCCCTTTACGCCCTTGCCCTGATCGAAAACGAAACCCAGTGGGAAAAGTACCGCTACCTCTTTATGATGCATATCAACCTCAAGCTAATCGAACAGTACCTTTACCTGGGCAACAAGTGGAACAAACGGAACGCCTATTTCTACAACGCCCCCTGGAAGGAACAGAACCTGGAAAGCCTTGAAACTGCGGAAAACTGTTTCCGTACCGCGCTCTACTACTGGAAGGACGCCCGGGAATGGGCGGAAAAATCCCTCGACCGGCGTTTCCGCTGGATCAATCTGAAAAACGTCCAGTTCTGGGAGGACGAGGCCGGAAAAATAGAAGACGGCAGCCTTGACTACGAAAAAATAATAGGCCGGGAACTTGCCCTGCTCCAGGCCGTGCGCGAAAAGTTCCAGGCCATGGACGAAAATACGTATTAGGGGAGCCTGTTCCAAAACTGAAGTTTTGGAACAGGCTCAGGGAACTGCCGGCCCGCTCAACCCTTCACTTTTTCCCAATTGGGGGGTAAGATAGAAAAGCCGTCATGCAGGATTATTACAGTCTTCTTGGAATAAACAACAGCGCCTCCCAAACGGACATCAAGAAGGCTTTCCGCGAAAAAGCCAAGCGCCTCCACCCGGACATCGCCGGCTCCGGGGGCGCCGAGGCCATGAGGAAGCTCCTCAGCGCCTACGAGGTCCTCTCGAACGAGGGGAGGCGGGGCGAATACGACCGGGCCTACAGCCGCTTTGTCAGGGGGGAGTGTTTCGA
>JAIRRR010000235.1 GCA_031255875.1 Treponema sp. | reverse complement strand
GCCGCCTTGCAGGTAAAAGATATTTTAATGAAGGATGAACGGCTCAAGGCAAGCGCCAGGACGAATACCCTTACAGATTTTCATTTTACCTATGACGACAGGGTTGATGACGCCCTGGTAGACGGCTATGATCAGAACGAAGAGTTTTACTCGCTGCTTTTGAATAACGACGAACTTAAAAGGACGGTGATGAATGTCTTCATTGAGGATGTGTATAGAAGCCTAAAGGGAATAAATCCGCAATAAATAGTGAAAAATTACACATATTCTTTAAAGCAATAGTGTATTGTTCATCGGGCCTTTTCCAAATTAAAGATCCTGATCCGCTGAAGGCAAAATATTGCGCATACCGCTTGCCTCTAGGGCATTCCCCTGTGTATCTTTGAAATATGAAAAACATTTCAAAAAACATCAGTATTATCCTGCTTGCCGTGGTCCTGGCCGTTTCCTGCACGAGCGCCCCGGCCGGGGACGGTGCCGAAAATGCCGCGGCCGGCCCGGGGTTTGACGGCATTACCGGGATAGAGTGGAGGCTGGTCGGGGTCAGTTCTTCTGCGGAGATTGCGGCGGCGCGTTTCAGCCGGCGGGAATTGGCGGAAATAGGCATGGAAAACGCCTATACCCTCCGCTTTGACGAAGGACGGTTGGGCGGCACGGCCGCCCCGAACGGGTATTTTGCCCCTTACGAGGAAGGCGCGGGAAAGACGCTTTCCGTCAAAGCGGTGGCCGGGACGCTTATGGCGGGAATCAGGGAGCCGGAAAGCCTTAAAGAGCGGGAGTATTTTGTCTACCTGGAGAATGCCGGCAGATGGGATCTGATCCGCAATCAGCTGCATATCTATACCCGGGACGGGCAGGGCAGGGAAGCCGTGCTGATCTTCGATGCCGGCTGAGTCCCGGGGCCGCAGCCCCTGCCGTTTACAGAAAGCGCGCGATCCGCTAGGATGGACTCATGGAGGCGTTTATGAAAAGATCGTATTTCCCGGTTTTTGCCCTGCCGGTGCTGCTGTTTGCCCTGGGCGGCCTTGAAGCCCAGGAGGTGAATCAGGCGGCGTATAACAATATAATCACCCATTACGCGGCCCGGAGCAATTTTATCGCCGGGACGATCAGCCGTAGCGACATTGAGAAGATCCTTACCGCCGGGCTGCGGGCCCCCAGCGCCAGCAACCGCCAGCCCTGGCATTTTACTGTGGTTCAGAGCCCCGCCCTGGCCAACCGGATCGTGTCCAATATGCCCGACGGAAACATCCTGATTGTCATATCGAGTCCCGGCGACGGCAGGACCAACGGCCCCGCGATTCTTGACTGCGGCCTTGCCACGGAGAGCATATACCTGGCGGCCCAGGCCCTGGGCTATGGTTCCCGGATCTACACCGGCCCGATGAACACGGTGAACAACCAGCTTAAGGCGGAACTGGGGCTGCCCGACAGGCACAGCGCCGTAGCCCTGGTGCGGGTGGGCAGGGTGCAGAAGGTGGACGCCGCCAGCGCCGCTTCCGCGCGGAAAAGCCTGGGCGACGTGGTAACGTACAAATAAAAAACGGCATTTTATCGGGGTTCCCTGGATACCATGAGCTACTTATATGAAACCCATCTCCATACAGTACAGGGAAGTTCCTGCGGCGTATCGAGGGGCAGAGACTATGTCAAAAGATACCGGGACTCCGGTTTTACGGGGATTATAGTAACCGATCACTTTTACAACGGGAATACCACTGTTGATCGGAATCTGCCCTGGAAGCGGTGGGTGGAGCAGTTTGCCCGTGGCTACGAGGAGGCCCGTAACGAGGGGGCGAAGGTCGGCCTGGATGTTTTCTTCGGCTGGGAAGAAACGTTCAAGGGGGACGATTACCTTGTTTACGGGCTCGATAAAGACTGGCTCCTGGCCCACCCTGAATCCGCGCGCTGGTCCAGAAAAGAGCAGTTCCACGCGGTACGCGCGGCGGGGGGCTGCGTCGTGCAGGCCCACCCGTTCAGGGCGGCCTACTATATCAGGACGATCCACCTCGCGCCCAGGCTGGTGGACGCTGTGGAAATCGCCAATGCCTGCAACGATCCCGATTGGGACAGCCTCGCGTCGGAATACGCGCTCAGGGCCGGGCTGCCGGTAACCGCCGGATCCGATATTCACGATGCGGGCCAGTTCGACGGGGGGGGCATTTTCGGGGTGTACCTCAGCGAAAAACTGGAAACGATTGGGGACTATGCGGCGGCTATCCGTAACAGGGCCGTTGCCGGCCTGAAGATCCCGCCCGGTCGCGGCGTATTTCACGGCTGCGAGAATCCCGCCCTGCCGGTGGATATACGGGACGAGAACGACCGGGGCGTCCTGGACGCCCGGGGGACCAGGCTGGGCTTCTGGGACTATATGGCCAGGAAAAAAGCCGTGCCCGCCTGCGGCTAAAACCCCGGGTTACGCCAGCTCGTACAGGGCGCGGACAAGCCGGTCGATTTCTTCCGGGGTGTTGTAGAAGGCCAGGGAAGGCCGGACCGTGCCTTCGAGCCCGAAGTACCGGTGTACCGGCTGGGCGCAGTGGTGCCCGGCGCGGACCGCGATGCCCCGGCTGTTGAGGTAGCTGCCGGTTTCCTCCAGGCCGCGCCCTTCCAGCACGAACGAAAAGACGCTCGCCTTTTCCGCTGCGGTCCCGATAAGGCGCAGGCCCGGGACGCCGGCCATTTCCTTCATGGCGTAGCGGAGAAGCTCGCGCTCCCAGGCCGCGATGTTTTCCATGCCTATGGCCGATACGTAGTCCAGGGCCGCGCCAAGCCCCACGGCATCGGCGATATTGCCGGTCCCGGCCTCGAATTTCGCCGGGGCTTTCCGGTACACGGTCCGTTCAAAAGTAACGTCGGCGATCATGTTGCCGCCCCCCTGGTAGGGCCGGGCCGCTTCCAGCACATCACTCTTCCCGTAAAGCACGCCTATCCCCGTGGGGCCGAAGATCTTGTGCCCGGAAAAGACGAAGAAATCCGCGTCCAGGGCGCTGACATTCACCGGCAGGTGGGAAACCGACTGGGCGCCGTCGATGAGGACCCGGACCCCCCGGCTATGGGCTATTTGTACCATTTCCGCCGCCGGGGTAACGGTCCCCAGGGCGTTGGACACCTGGGTTATCGCCGCGAAACGGGTGCGGCTGTTGAAAAGCCGCCCGTATTCGGAGAGGACGATCTGGCCCGTCCTGTCGATGGGCGCGACGCGCAGCACTGCCCCGGTTTCCCCGGCGACAAGCTGCCAGGGGACGATGTTGGCGTGGTGTTCCAGCATGGTAAGGACGATCTCGTCCCCCGGCTTCAGGTACGGCCTGACATAGGCCTGGGCGGCGAGGTTGATGCCCTCGGTGGCGCCCCGCACAAAGACGATGTTATCCGCAGAGGGCGCTCCGATAAACCGGGCGGCTTTCCCGCGGGCATCCTCGTAGGCGTCGGTGGACCGGGCGGCGAGCTCGTGGGCCCCCCGGTGGACGTTGGAATTCTCGCGCTCGTAGTAGCGGCTGAGCCGGTCGATAACCTGGCGGGGGCGCTGGGTAGTCGCCGCGTTGTCCAGCCATACCAGGTCCCGGCCGTTCACCTGTTCCCGGAAGATAGGGAAATCCGCCCGTATCGCTTCAAGGCTCCTGGATCCTACGTAGATCTGTGAATATTTGTACGTATTGCCCGTCCGGGCCGCCGGATCAGGGGGGGGCCCGTATGCGCCGGCCGCCGCGCTCCCGGCCCTGTCCTGGGGCAGCACCAGCGGCGCGTAGGCGGGCGGTTCCGGGGAAGGCCCCGGCCCTGCGGCAAGGGCCTCCCAATCTGCCGGGGCCCGTGGCCGCGCCGCCGCAGTCCGCGCCGTTGCTTCCGCAGTCCGGGCCGCAGGTTCCGCCCCGGCGAATTCCGGGAACCAGCCGGCGGCCAGGGCGGCGAGTTCCGCCGGATCGGGCAGCCCCCAGGCCCTCAGATTAAATTCTTCAGGTGTAGTCATAGTAGCCGCCGATCTCTACGTCTTCCAGCACCCCGACCGCGTCGTCCGCCAGGATCGCGGCGGAACAGTAAAGGGAAAGCAGATAGGAGGCGACGCCGTTGTCATCGACGCCCCTGAACCGGACCGAAAGCCCCCGCGACTTTTCACCGGGCAGGTTGTTCTGGAAAAGGCCGATAACCCCGCGCTTCGCCTCGCCGGTGCGGACCAGGAGTATGTTTGTTTTCCCGGTTTTTGCCCGGGGGCTTTTCAGACCGTCCACGAACAGCTTGTCCGTAGGAATGATGGGTATGCCGCGCCAGGCGATAAAGGTCCCCCCGGCCACGTTCACCGTAACCGGCGGGACTCCCCGGCGGGTACATTCGCGCTCGAAAGCGGCTACGGCCCTGGGATGGGCGAGGAAGAAGGAAGGGTCTTTCCAGACCTTGGTGATAAGCTCGTCAAGATCGTCCGGCATGGGCCGCCCGGCCCGGGTCTGGACGCGCTGGGATTCGGCGGCGTTTTTCAGGAGGCCGTAATCGTCGCTGTTGATGATCTGGCTTTCCTGCCTTTCCTTGAGGCTTTCAATGGCAAGGGC
>JAIRRR010000169.1 GCA_031255875.1 Treponema sp. | reverse complement strand
CAACGGAACGACCCTTGACGGCGGCGGGCAGTCGAGGATCCTTACCCATACGAGCGGCGGCCTGACGATACGGGGCATCCATTTTACGAACGGATACAGTACCGGTTCCACCTCCGAGTCCAAATACGGCGGCGCGGTTTTTGTAAACAGGGGGAGCATTGTCTTTGAATCGTGTATCTTTAGCGGAAATGAAAGCGGCCTCAACGGCGGCGCTATTTATATTGAGAGTATTGTTGGGGATTCGGGCGTTATTCGTCTTTGGGGCTGTACGTTTTACAATAACAAAGCGGGGTTCGAGGGCGGGGCAATTTATAATAACGGTTACGTTGGATTTGGGGGCAACCTGTTTTACGGAAACAGCTCCGTCGGACGCGGTGATCCCCTGCTGGCCACCATGGGCGGAGCTACGTCCCGGGGTTACAATGTTTCCGACAAGGGCGGAAGGAGCATGTACACCGGCTCAAGCGGCTGGGATTTCGTTGCCGGAGACAGGCAGCTTACCACGCCCAGTTTTGACACGGCAACCTTTGCCCCGACAGACACGGCAATCAATATCGTGCCGGAGAGTCTCGAAGGCTTTCCCGATACGGATTTTTACGGCAATCCGCGGCTGTACGCAGGCGGCGTAACAGCGGCAGGGGCGGTAAGCGGCCGGGAAGCAGGCCAGGGCCCTAACGGCGGTACGGGAAATGACATTCCGGGCAAGCCGCCCCAGGGTACAGGAATCTATATTGCGGGTATATATGACGCCGATGATTATACTGATGTCGCCTGTTACTGGAAACTTGACTGGAACATTACCGCAGAAAACCTTGCGCCCCAAAAACTGTCTGACGGCTCTTCCTCTTCCTGGGCTGCCGATATAGCTGCAGGCAAAAACGGAATATACGTTGCCGGTTTTTATGTAAGCAGGGATAAAACAGCCTGCTACTGGCATGATGACGGAAACACCATTGTTAAAAAGGATCTTTCCGTGCCCCAGGGCGCGCGGTATTCGGAGGCGTTTTCTGTTTATCTTGCGGCGGACGGGTTATACTTCGCGGGTTATGTAAATATTGGAACCGGCAATAAAGCGTGTTACTGGGATAGCAAGGGGGATATTCATATATTGGAAGACGCTGGCGAATCCTATGCGAGAGATATCGCGGTAGATTCCGGCGGTAAAATTTATATCGCAGGTGAAAAGAATTTTTTCACAGGCTGCCTATGGATCGCGGATTCCGATGGGATCAGGGTTGTCGAGCTTTCCAACGCTTCGCGCGCGGAAAGCATAGCGATAGATTCGGCAAAAATATACGTTGGAGGAAGAACTGCTAACGAAAAAGCCTGCTATTGGACAGTTGAAAACGAAACTGTTACATCATCACGAGTATATTCCAGTTCCGGCACGACGAGCAACGTTTATGGCATAACGGTAAACAATTCCTCCGTGTACTGCGCGGGAGACGACGGCGGTATTGCCTGTTATTGGGGGCCTTCCGGTAATAAAATATTTGTACGCGGCAATGAAAATGATCAACGCAGCAGGGCGCTCGGTATTGCCGTTGATTCATACGATAATATTCACATTGCCGAAGGGGCAGGGTACATAAAAATTGTTGGCGGCGTTGGGGGTACACCATATGTGACGGATTTGGGCGGCGGTCTGGAGGCTATAGTAGTGGTTGAATGAGCAGGGTACCGGCCGCCGAATGTGTCGATAAATTTTTATCTGTAAAGGGGCGGCCCGCGCTCACTAGAAAAAAACCCTCTGATCCGGTAAACTGGCGGTAATGAACCTTGAAGCCTTTATTCTCGGCTCGGGGGGCATGGCGCCCCTCCCGAACCGGCACCTCACCTCGGTATTGCTCAGGCGGGAAGGGGAGTTGTTCCTCTTTGACTGCGGGGAGGGAACCCAGGTTTCCCTGAGGCGCCTTAACCTGCGGTGGAAGAAGATCACCGCTGTTTTTATCAGCCATATCCACGCGGACCACGTGACCGGGCTGCCCGGCATGCTGATGCTTTCCTCCCAGGTTGAGCGGGACGAGCCGCTCTATATTTTCGGCCCGCCCCGTATCGCCGAGTATATTGAATCGAACCGCCGGGTACTGGACATGTACATTAACTACGAGATAGTAGTTAAGGAGATTGGCAGGGAAGGCGGCGTGGTCTACCGGGGCGCGGATTTCCAGGTACGCGCCTTCCCGTTGAGGCATACCAAGCCCTGCGTGGGTTACGCCCTGGAGGAAAGCGCGCGCCCCGGCGAGTTCCACCCCGACCGGGCGGAGGCGCTGGGCGTGCCGAGGGGCCCCCTCTGGTCGAAGCTCCAGAACGGGGAAACGGTCAGGGCCGGGGACGGCCGGGAGGTGCGGCCCGGGGACGTGCTGGGGCCGCCGCGCTCCGGGAGGAAATTTTCCTTTGTTACCGATACCCTGGCGTTTCCCGAGATTGCCGGGGAAGTGGCGGGTTCGGATTTTTTTGTCTGCGAGGGGATGTTCGAGGACGCGCTTCTGGAAAGCGCCCTGGAGAAAAAGCACATGACTGCGGCCCAGGCCGCCCGGATAGCGCTTGCGGCAAAGGTAAAGAAGCTGGCCCTGATCCACTACAGCCCCCGCTATGCCGAGTTTGACCTTAAGCGGCTTCTCAAGGAAGCCGCCGGGATTTTCCCGGAAACGGTTCTGTCCCGCGACCGGGCGGTATTCCCCATCGAATACGTTGACTGAACGCCGGCCCGGAGGCCGGGAGTGCGGCCCTTCGCGGCGGGAGCCGGCGGGCGGTAACCATTCGGCCCGGAAATGCCTTTATTATACGGCGAGAGGAGGCGCGGAAGGCGCCTGAATGGGGGGCAGGCCGGGACCTTGGCCCGGCCGCAGGGGGGCCGGAAAACGGCCCGGGCACGCGGCGGCCGCCGCCCGGTAACAGGCCCCCCCTTATCCGCTTGATTTTACCGGCCTGTTCCGAAAACCTGAGTTTTGGAACGGCCTTGTTTAATTGTTCCAGGAGGTGCTGGCCCCATGATTGAAGTAGAAGGCCTTACCAAGAAGTACGGGGCGGTGGAGGCGGTGAAAGACGTTTCTTTTACCGTGGGGAAGGATCAGGTGCTGGGGTTTCTCGGCCCTAACGGGGCGGGGAAGACTACCATTATGAAGATCCTTACGGGCTACCACTACCCGACGGCGGGGACCGCCAGAATTGACGGAATTCCGGTACAGGAAGATCCGGTGGAAGTGAAAAAACGCATCGGCTATCTTCCGGAAAGCGTGCCCCTTTACGGGGACCTGACTGTAACGGAATATCTTAATTTTATCGCCCGTTCCCGGCTTATCCGGGCGGAGGGCCGCAAAAGGGCGGTGGAGGAAAGTATCGCCTCCTGCGGCCTGGAACAGGTGCGGCAGAAGCGTATAGAAACGCTGTCCAAGGGCTACAGGCAGCGGACCGGGCTGGCGCAGGCTATTATCCACGACCCGCCCATCCTTATTCTGGACGAGCCTACCACCGGGCTTGATCCGAACCAGATTATCGAAATCCGCGCGCTTATCAAGGATCTGGGGAAGCGGAAAACGGTGATACTGTCTACCCATATACTCCAGGAAGTGGAGGCGGTCTGTTCCCAGGTGCTGATCATCAACGCGGGGAGCATCGCGGCGCAGGGGAAGCCCGAGGAGATTGCCGGCACCCTCAAGGGGGGCGATACCTGGGAGCTTGTCCTGAAGGCGCCGGACGCCCCGGCCTCTCTTGCCGCCGCGTCTGTCGGGGAAAAGCTGGCGGGCCTGGGCGCCGCGGCCGGCGAGGAGCTTTCGCGGTTAAGCGTCGGCGCTCTTGACGACGGCACGGTGAAGGTGTCTTTCTTCCTGGGCGGGAGCGGCGGGGCCGGGAGCGGCGCGGGCGAGGCGATTTTTGACTGGGCGGTTTCGCGGGGCCTTAAGATACTTATGATGAACCGCAGGAAACTGAGCCTGGAGGATATTTTTGTCAAGCTGACCGGCAACGCCGATGGCGGCAACGCCGATGGCAGCGCCGAGAGCGGCAACGACGGCGGCAACGGCAGCAGCGCCGCCGGCGGAGGGAGGAGGCAATGAACGCGAAAACCCAAAGGATACTGGCCCTGGCCGGCAAGGAGCTCTATTCCTACGCCAATTCGCCGGTGCTGTACGGCATAGTTGTTTTTTTCCTGCTGTTCGCCTCGATATGGCTTTTTAATCTGCAGCAGTACTTCGCGCGGGACACCGCGAGCCTGCGCCCCTATTTCGCGTCCTTTCCCATCATATTCGTCCTGGTGATCCCGGCGCTCACGATGAAAAGCTGGGCCGAGGAACGGAAGCTGGGGAGCGCGGAACTGCTCCTTACCATGCCCTTTTCCGAATGGGACCTGGTTCTGGGGAAATTTTTGTCTTCGCTTGCGGTGCTGCTGGCGATCCTCGTCCTGACCGTCCCCGTGCCCCTGAGCCTGATGCCGCTGGGGCGTTACGACGGCGGGGTGATCTTCTGCGAGTACGCCGGGGCCTTTCTTCTGGGCGCCTCCGCCGCGGCCCTGGGCCATTTCCTTTCGGCCCTGTCGAAAAACCAGGCCGGGGCCTTTTTGGGAAGCGTGGTGGTACTGCTCGTCGTGATGTTCGCCAATATAATACCGCAGTCGGTGGATATGCCCCCGGCCGCCGCGTCCCTTGTCAACTTTGTCTCGCTTTCCTTCCACTTTGAAAGTTTTTCCAGGGGGCTTATCGACAGCCGGGACCTGGCCTTCTTTGTGCTGAGCACGGCGCTGTTCCTGTACCTTAACACGCAGGCGCTGCTTTTCAGGAAGTGGAGGTAGGGGATGAACCGGAAACAATCGGCAATTCTGGCCGCCTTTGCCCTGGCGGCCTTCGCGATGGCCTTCCTTGCCAGCCAGCGGGTGTTTTTCCGCCTGGATCTGACCGGGAACAAGGCCTATACAATTTCGCCTGTTTCCAGGAATCTCTACACCGAGATACCCGGCCAGGTGCGTATAACGTATTTTATTTCCGACAAACTTGCCTCGATACACCCGATGCCCGGCGAAATTACGGACCTGCTCCGGGAATACGCCGCCCATTCCCGCGGCCGCATCCAGGTAACGGTGCGGGACCCGGTAAAGGCGAACCTTGTGGAAGCCGTGGAAAGCCTTGGCATCCAGGGGCAGCAGATAGAAACCGTGGAAAGGGATCAGGCCAGCCTGGTAACTGTCTACACCGGGATACTTATCGAGTATCTGGACAAGGCGGAAGTGCTTCCGGCGGTGTTCTCGCTTGACACCCTGGAATACGATCTTACGAGCCGCATACGCTCGATGCTGCGGGGCACGGTGCGGGAGGCGGGGGTGCTGGTAGGGGACGCCCAAAGGCAGTGGGCGCAGGATTACGCCTACCTTGACCGGGCCATGGCGGGCTCGGGCTACAAGATCCGCGTTATCGCCCCGGCCGACATAATCCCCCCGTCCCTCCCGATGCTTCTGGTGCTGGGCGGCGTCGAGGATATGGACGACTGGGATCTCTACCGCGTCGATCAGTACATACAAAACGGCGGGAAGGTATTTTTCGCCGTTGAAACAGCCGCGGTGGATATGGAGTACGGCGCTACCGCCCGGCTGCTGGAGGACAACGGGCTGTTGGCGATGCTGGCGTCTTACGGGGCGGAGCTTAAGCCTTCGCTGGTCCTGGACCGCGCTTCCCTGACCCTGCCTTTCCAAAGCATGGGGCCGAACGGGCAGGCCCAGATACGTTTTATCCAGTACCCGTTTTTCATAAGCGTGCTGAGCCAGTTCGGCAACCTCCGGCACCCTATAACTTCCGGCTTTAACGGGCTCGATCTTTTCTGGGCAAGCCCCATAGAGCTTGTCCCGGCCGGCGGCGTGGAAGCGGAAACGCTTTTTACCACCACTCCCGAGGCCTGGCTGCAAACCGGGAATTTTTCCATTAGCCCGGAACTGAGTTACAGTTTCGGCCTGGAGGAGGAGGAAACCAGGGGCACCCGGATTCTGGGCGCCGCGCTGGCCGGGAAATTCCCCTCCTGGTTCAGGGGCAGGCCAAAGCCGGTCCGGGAAGGGATGGACGGCGAGCTGCCGGACATGGCCGGGGAAACGAAAGACGCCCGCATGGTGGTTGTCGGGGATACGGACTTCGGCTCCGCCTATATCCAGTACACCCGCAGCCAGCAGAATCTTGACTTCTTTATCAAGGCCCTGGACTGGCTCGGGAACGACGACGATATCATCGGCATCCGGAGCCGGGAAGCCGCCGCGGGGAGACTCGACAAAATAATGGACGCGGAAAAGCGGCTTGCGGCCATGGCCTTTTCCCGGATTCTCAATGTTGTATTTATCCCCCTTATCGTAGTCGTGCTGGGGCTGCTTATCGCCCTGCGGAGGCGCCGCCTGACCGCGGCCCGCGCCGGAACGGCAAACCAATCTGAAAACCAAGGGGAGGTCTAACGCAATGGCTTTTAAGCTGAACTTTAAACAGAAACTCCTGATCCGCGCCTCGATTACCCTTGCCCTTGCCCTGGTTCTCGCGGCGACGCTCGTCTTTAGCCCTGAAAGGGTAAGCGGCAGGCAGAACGCCTATGCCTGGCTGGAGGGCAGGCTGGCGGACGAGGCCGCCCGCGTCGAGATACGGGGCGAGGAGGAAATAACCCTGGCGCGGCGTGACGGCGGGTGGTTTGTCGAAAATTCGGGCAAAGAGTATCCGGCAAAGCCGGACATGGTGGAAGATCTTTTCACGGCCCTTACCGCCAGGGGCGCGTATGCCCCGCGCGGGAGCGCGGCTTCTTTGCACGAAAGCCTCGCTCTGACCGATGAAGCCGCTTCCCGTATCACAGTCTCCGGCGGTCCCGGCGGGGCGGCGTTTCTGACCCTCCTGGTTGGCAGCAGCGACGCCACGGGAAGGGAGGTCTATTACCGGAAAGCCGGCCAGGACGAGATACGCTCTGGCGACGATACCATCGCCGCCTTCCTCTCCTATTCCCGCCCTTCCTGGTACGATCTTAAAATTTTCCCGGACAGCGGGAGCCTGGACACCGGGCAGGTGTACCGGATCACCGTAATCGCCCCCCCGCCCGGCGAAGGCGCGGACAGCGCCGTTGGGGAAAAGACGCCCGGGCCGCTCGTGATTCTCCGTACCGGGGAGGGGTGGACGGTGGAGGGCCTTTCGCCTGACGAGACGGACGCGGGCAGGGTGGAAACCTTTATCCGCCAGGTGCTCGACGCCAGCGCCGACGATTACGTGCCCGAAATGAGCGCGGGCGAGGCGGTATTTAACGAGGGGAGGATACTGATAGAATTTTCAGGGCTTCCCGCCCGCACGATCAGGCTGGGGCCGCCCCTTTCTTTTAACGAGGAAGACGGCTCGGTGACGCGCCGCAGCGCCGTGCGGAACGATTCGCCCTATGTATTCGCCCTGTCCTCCTGGAACCTGGCGCGCCTTTTCCGCGACCGGGAATACTTCAAACGGCCATAGGTCTGGCAGCCGCAGGCGTTCCGCGACCGGAGGCGGCGCGCCTGCGGATCATTGACGCCCTGCGGTTTCGGTTTTACAATAGTTTCAAGGGGTTATATGGCTCTTAACTGCGGCATCGTGGGGCTTCCCAATGTGGGAAAGTCTACTATTTTTTCGGCTTTGAGCAGCGCCCAGGCCGAGGCGGCGAATTATCCGTTTTGCACGATAAACCCCAACGTGGGGATCGTAAACATCCCTGACAGCCGCCTTGACGCTTTGTCCGGAATTTTCAAACCCGCAAGGACCATCCCGGCGACCGTGGAATTTGTCGATATCGCGGGGCTTGTAAAGGGCGCTTCCAAAGGCGAGGGCCTGGGGAACCAGTTCCTGTCCCATATCCGGGAGGTGGGGGTAATCGCCCAGGTGGTG
Source organism: Treponema sp. (assembly GCA_031255875.1). Lineage (GTDB taxonomy): Bacteria > Spirochaetota > Spirochaetia > Treponematales > Breznakiellaceae > JAIRRR01. Next base: position 1,697 of record JAIRRR010000169.1, on the reverse strand, counting down.
CGCTGTTTCGACGATCCGGATATTGTGCATGTGGAAAACAGAATCGATCCCGAATCGGACATGGAGACCATCAATATCGAACTTGCCCTTGCCGATATGGACACTCTGGCAAAGCGCCGGGAGCGGGCGGAACGGGCCGCGCGGGTGCAGGGCAAGAACGAGCAGAAGGAAGCTGCGGCGGTTCTCGCGGCGCTGGACAGGATCGCCGGCGCCCTGGAAAACGGGAAGCCCGCCCGGCAGGCGGATCTAAGCGCCGAAGACAGGGCCGCCGTGTACGACTGCCACTTTATCACGCTCAAGCCCCAGCTCTACGTGTGCAACGCGGACGAGGAGGGGATGCGAGCCTATGCCGGCGGCAGGGCAAATCCGCACATCGAAGCGGTAAAAAGGCGGGCGGCTGCGGAAAAATCGGAGGCCGTGGTTATCTGCGGCAAATTCGAGGCGGAGCTTGCCGGCATCGAGGACCCGGCGGAAAAACTGGCCTTTCTGGAAGAGCTGGGCCTTTCCGAATCCGGGCTTGGTTCCCTGGTACGCGCCGCCTACCGGCTCCTGGGGCTGCGCACCTTTTTCACCGCCGGCGCCGACGAGTGCCGCGCCTGGACCATCCACGCCGGGGATACGGCGCCGAAAGCGGCCGGCGTGATCCACACGGATTTCGAAAAGGGCTTTATCAAGGCGGAGGTCTACTCCTGCGAAGACATATTTCAATACGGCGCCGAAGCGAAAATAAAGGAGGCCGGCAAATACCGGGTTGAAGGCAAAGAGTACGAGGTCCAGGACGGGGATGTCGTGTTCTTTAAGTTCAACGTTTAGGGGGACTCCGGAAACCCGGGCCGGGTTCCCGGAGCTTTCGGCAGCAAGCCGCCGGAAGAAACGCGAATTCGTCGCGGCGCAGGCGCTTATGAAAAGGCGGTTTTCTCCGGAGGGCCAAGGCCGGCGGGAATTATTATGGAAATAGAATCTTCACACCTGCGGCGGCATTCTTTTTTCGGCGGCCTTATGGAAGGCCAGATCGAGGCGCTTGTCCCCCTGATGCAGATTGAAAACTTTGAGGAAGGCGACTGCATCATACAGGAAGGGCAGCCTAACGACAAGATATACTTTATTCTGGAAGGCCGGGCCGAGGCGCTCAAAAAAGGGGTACGGCTCTTTGTATTCGAGGAAGGGACTACCTTCGGGGAGATGGAAGTGCTGGACATAATGGCCACGGAGGCCACCATCCGCTGCCTGGCCCCCACCCGGGTGATGTTTCTTTCGAACCGGGCCCTGCGCAGCCTTCACAAATCGGACATCGAGACCTTCTCGATCCTCATAATGAACCTGGCCCGGGATATTTCCCGCCGCCTGCGCAACATGAATTCGCGTTTCGCGCAGGCCAACAGCTATGGCCAATGAGGGCGGCGGCGGGCCTTGGCGCCTGTATCGTCGCCGGCCCGCAGCAATGCGCGGGGCGGCCGGGCGCGTCCGAATCCTTTTGAAATATTTTAGAGAAAAAAGTCCATAGACGTAAAATTACCGCAGCGGCCCGCGCGGCCCCTTGACAAACCCGTTGTTTATCCTGTATAAGTGGACAAAAGGCGATAGGCGGCTTTTAAGGCGCCAACTGCCCCGGGCCGCTAGCTCAGCTGGTAGAGCAGCAGACTCTTAATCTGCGGGTCGAAGGTTCGATCCCTTCGCGGCTCAAACGTAATTCCTTA
>JAIRRR010000161.1 GCA_031255875.1 Treponema sp. | reverse complement strand
TTTCGGAGAGGCCGTTTTGATTTACAGGACGGCCGGCAGAATATTTTTGTTGATTTTACCCCGACAAAAAACAAGCCGTCATAGCGGTCATCGTGTTTCAACACAGCCTGCCATTTCTGTTCATCGGTCATTTTAATCTCTCTTTTTCCCCGTATTGAAAAACCAAAACGGCAACCTCTTTTGCATAAAATATAATGTATTTTTAAGAAAATTCCTTCCTCTTTTTGAACATTCAATTTTTGTCTTTTCGGAAAAACGAAGAACTCAGGGGCAAGCTCCGGGGCATGGACCGCGCCTTCCAATCACGAAAATGCCGCACAAACAAGGGCGGCCGTTGTTTGTTAAACCCGCCGCACGGCCTCCCCGCCCTGAAAAACCCCCGGAAAGCTTGCCTGAAAAGCACGTTTTCAGGTAAAATCCGGTCATGGTCCAGATTTTGTCCGTGATTCTGGCTGTGGCGTATCCGGTTCTGGTGTTCTGTTTTCTGGTGATCCTCAAAATGCCGGCCAGGGCTTTTTCCCTTTTTGTGGTGGCAGCCGCGCTGGTATCGTTTCTGGCGCTGAGCGCGAAAAAGAAGCCGCCCGCCCGTGAAGGCCCGGAAAGCAGCCCGGGGCAGATGCCGGGAAAAGCGCGGTTCTCCGCTGGCCCCCGTGTGTTTAACGTCGCCCTGCTCGGCGCTGTCGGCCTCCTCTGCTTCTTCACCAATTCCCCCCTGGTTCTCAAACTTTACCCGGTCCTGATGAACGCACTTTTCCTCTTTGTTTTCGGGGGCACCCTGTTCTTCCCGCCGGTGATGGTATTCCGGCTGGCCGTTTTGCAGGACAGGGGCATCAGGGGATCCCTGGCGGAAAAACGGATCGAGGCCTACTGCCGCAAGGTAACGATGGTCTGGTGCGCTTTCTTTGTTCTGAACGGCGGGGTGGCGGCGTACAGCGTGTTCCGGGCTTCCGACGCCTTCTGGTCACTGTACAACGGGGGGATTTCGTATATACTGATAGGCATATTATTTGCCGGAGAGTTTAGCGTCCGGAAAATCACGGATAAAAAGATGCCGAAGGCCTTCCCTCTTTCACAATTTACCGCCAAATCACGGCCGCCGGAGACCGTCCTCTGCTATGAGCAGACCTGGGGCAGCGGCGCGTACAAGACCTGGCAGGATTTCCTGGACGACAGCGCCCGCCTGCGCGCCCTGATCCGGTCCCGCGATTCCGAAAAATGGATACTCCACGTGGAGGACTGCTGGCATTTCCTCGCCGCCTTCGCCGCCCTGCTCCAGTGCAAAAAAGAGATACACCTTACCGCCAATATTTCGCCCGCCTATATCCGGGAGATTCGCGGCCCGGGCGTCGCCTTCCTGACCGACAGGGCCGCGGACGCGGGGGCGGAAGACGTTACCGATATCCAGGGTTTCCTGGCCTCCCCGGAAAGCCCCGGGGGACTGGCGGCCTTGCGGGCAGACCCCGTCCCGTCTGTCAACGCGGACGAGACCGTGATCATAATGTATACTTCCGGGACGACCGGGAAGCCCAAGGCGGTGCGGCAGCGGCTCACCGAATTTGAGAACGACAACCGTTTTATCCTGTCCAAGTGCGGGGAGGAATTCCTTAAGCGGAAGCTCTGCTCCACCGTAAGCCAGCACCACATCTACGGCCTGCTCTTTTCCATCCTGCTTCCCTTTACTGCCGCAGTTCCGTTCCGCCGCAGGCGGATCGAATTTCCCGAAGAATTCCTCAAGTTTAACGACACATCTTATATGATCATAACGGTCCCCGCCTTCCTGAAGCGGGCTGTGGAACAGTTCGGGGGAGCGGACGCCGCGCCTGCCGGGGCGGGGGCCCTTGAGCTTAGGGACCCCTGGATATTCACTTCCGGCGGGGCGGTGCCTCCTGAAACCGCGAAAAAGACCCGCGATATTTTCGGGTTTTGGCCCTTTGAGGTGTACGGCAGCACCGAAACCAGCGGGATCGCGTACCGGCAGTCCAAAAACGGCATGGAATGGACCCCCTTCGAAAACGCCCGTATCAGCAAAAACGGGGACGGCTGCCTGGTGATCCGCTCCCCCTATATCAAGGATCCGGCGGGCTTTACCACCGGGGACCTTGTTGATATTCTCCCGGACGGCCGCTTCATTTTGAAAGGCCGCGCCGATTCTGTCGTAAAAATCGAGGAAAAGCGTATCTCCCTGCCCGAAATCGAGAGCCGCATACTCCAAACCGGCCTGGTGTCGGACGTATGCGCGGTGGCGCTGGAAGACCGGCGGCAGTACCTGGCGGCGGCCCTGGCGCTGAACAGCCTGGGGCGGGAGCGTTTTTCGGGGAAGGACAAGGCGGAGATCAACAGGTATTTTACCGGATACCTGCTTCAGTTTTTCGAGAATACCGTGATACCGAAAAAATGGCGCTACCTTGACGCGCTTCCCCTGGACGCCCAGGGCAAGAAGAAGAAGCCGGAGATAGAGGCGCTCTTTGCCCCTTCCCGGAACGGCGCTGTTCCGCAAAATGACGCGGCCCCCGCTGCCGACGGGGCCGGGCCTTTTATGCACGCCGTCTCCGGCATGCGGGAGATACCCCGGGAAACCGTGCTGGAACAGGCCGCCGATCAGGTCCTTCTGGAATTTTCCGTGCCCCGGGAAAGCGGCTATTTCCAGGGCCATTTTCCGGGCTACAGCATACTCCCCGGAGTCGCCCAGCTTGAAATGGCAATGCGCCTGGCCTCCAGGTATTTCGGCACCGGGATATTCATCTCCCGGTTCAGGCGCATCAAATTTTCCGCGATTATCCGCCCCGACGTCCCGCTGCGTATGAAGCTCGTCCACAACGCGGAGAAGAACGAGCTGGGCTTCGAAATAAAAAGCCCCGACGGGGACACGGTGTACTCCTCGGGCACGGTCAGCCTGGGAACCGCCGACATGAGCGGAAGCCCGGTAAGGCAGGGGTTCCTTATTCCGGTTTACAATCATGGAAAGACGGCGGTTTCGGTGGTTCAAGGGCTCGCCCATTACGGCCTCCCCATTATTCTGGTTGACGACGGGAGCGATGCCGAAACAAAGGGCTGCCTGGCGAAAATTGCCGCAGACACGCCCGGGGCGATTCTGGTCACCCGGGAAAAAAACGGCGGCAAGGGCGCCGCGGTGATAGCGGGCATGGACAGGGCCCGCAGCGAGGGGCTTACCCATGTCATGCAGATAGACGCCGACGGCCAGCACGATGCCGGGCGGGCGGGCTTTTTTCTTGAGCAATCCGCCGCGCACCCGGAAGCGCTTATCTGCGGCTGGCCCGAGTTTGACGGTTCCGTCCCCCCGAGCCGGAAAAACGGCCGGAAAATAGCCAATGCCTGGGCGAAAATCGTCACCCTTTCCTCTGATATCCGGGACATACTTTGCGGGTTCCGGGTGTACCCTGTGGAACCGGCCTGGCAAGTCTGCCGTCACCCGTTCATTGACAAACGCATGGGCTTTGACACGGAAATCATCGTCCGGCTGCACTGGAAACACGTGCCTTTGCTCTTTTACCCGGTCCGAGTCAGCTACCCCCCGGACGGCGTCTCCCATTTCCGGCCGGTACGGGACAATATCAGGATCAGCCTGGGATTCACCCGCCTCTGCGCCGGCATGCTTGTCCGCCTGCCGCTCTTGCTTGCCGCTAAATTCCGCGCGGCAGGGGGGGAGGGGGATAAATGAGCGGGGAAGTACAGCGCGCCCATTGGTCCGAGTACCGGGAAGAAAGCGCCGGGTACTGGCATGTAAAACTGATCCTGATTTTATTCAGAATATTCCCGGTGGTTTTGCTTCGCGCCGTTGCCTGCGGGGTAGGGTTTTTCTACTACCTTTTTTCCGCCCGGGCCAGGACCGAATCGCGCCGCTACCTGGAAAGGATCAACGCCCGCAGGCCCGGCCAAAAGCCGCGCCGCCCGCCCGCCCACATTGCCTCCTTTTCCCTGGCCCTGGTTGAAAAGGTCGAAGCCTGGGGGGGCAAGGCGCTGTTCACCCGCGTTTCTTTCCAGGAAGACGACATAGGCGCATTGGTCGGGGGACTTGAACAGGGGAAGGGGGCGCTCCTGCTTACGTCCCATCTGGGGAATATGGAATTTATCCGGGCGCTGGCGGGTTTCAGCCGCACCGGAGTTTCCCGGAATGTGCCGGTCACGGTGCTGGTGGATTTTTCCGTTACCGGGGATTTTAACCGGATGCTGCGGGAGCTTAACGCTGAATCGCAGATTCAGGCTATCAGCGTCAACGAAGTGGGGCCCGGGACCGTGGTCCTGCTCCAGGACCGGATCGCCCGGGGGGAACTGGTAGCCATAGCGGGGGATCGCACTTCGGCGAATACCCGGAACAAGTACTTCCATCTGCCTTTTCTGGGCCGGGAAGCGCCCTTTGCCTACGGCCCGTTCCTGCTTGCCGCCCTGCTGGAAGCCCCCGTCTATTTCATCTTCGCCCTGCGCCGGAAGGATCTGTCACTCGGCTCGCGGTACAATATGCATATCCACAAGGTCCCCGTCAGCTTCGACTGCCCCCGGAAAGAGCGGGAACAGCGTATAGAGCAGATGGCCCGGCTGTTCGCCGGGCGGCTTGAATACTACTGTATGCTCCACCCCTATCAGTGGTATAATTTCTACGACTTTTGGGCCGAACCCCGGCCCTCCGGTCAAGGCAAAACCCGGTAGAGAGGCGGATATGGAAAAGATAAGCGCGGAAATAGAGTTCACGGTGGAATTTTATGACGTAGACTCCATGCGCATTGTCTGGCACGGCAATTATATCAAGTACTTTGAAAAAGCCCGGTGCGCCCTGTTGAATAAAATCGGCTATAATTACCTCCACATGGAAGAATCGGGCTACCAGTTTCCGGTAACCGGCATTTCCGCAAAATATGTCGGCCCGCTCCGATTCGGGGAGCGGGTGCGCGCGCGGGCGGCCCTTGAAGAGTACGAAAACTGCATCAAGATACGGTACGAGCTGTACAACGCGGCAACCGGGGAGCTCTGCACCAAGGGGAACAGCACCCAGATGGCGATCAACGCCGTTACAGGCGAATCCTGCTTTGTCTGCCCCCCGGTCTTTGTAAACCGGGTAGAGGCGCTGCTGCGGGGAGGCTGTCCCCGCCCGAATAAACCGGGGGAACGGCGATGAAGCGTATCTGCTGCCTTGGTATGATGCTGGCCGTCGCCCTGCTTCCCGCGCGGGCGCAGACGGACGGCGCGGAAATTTTCAGCCACCCCCTGGACGGGAGCGCCCGCCCCCGCTTTGACCGTATTTGCGCGGATCTGGCGGAGAACCCGGTTATCAAAGGCGTCTTTGAGCAGACGAAGACCATTTCCCGCCTGAACCGCTCCCTGGTTTCCCAGGGGGATTTTATTATCGCCGCGGAACTGGGCATGGTGTGGGATACAAAGACGCCTTTCCCTTCCACAATGGCGGTGGGCCGGGACTATATTTTCCAGTCCACGCCGACAGGCGCCAGAACAAGGCTGGACGCCCGGGGGAACGAGACGTTTCTCCGCCTGGCGGATACCATCAGCGCTATCTTTACCGGCAATTCCCGGCTGCTTCTGGAAAATTTCGCGGTCCACTTTGCCGAGGCCGGAAATTCCTGGACCATCGGGCTTATCCCCCAGGAAAAGTCCGTCAGGCTGTTTGCCGCGCGGATTTTAATGTCGGGCGAATCCGGAGGGGGCCGGATCCGGACCGCGGTTATCCGCGATATTACGCTTTACGAGCAAAACGGCGACGTAATTATCTACAGGCTGTCGAACCACAGCTACCCGGGAGGCCTGAGCGCCCCGGAAAGGTCCCTCTTTGCCGCGCAATAAACACGGGCGCCTGCCGCCGGAATTCGCCGGGCGCTTTTCCCCCCGGATATGGCTTCTCTTTCACGGGGGGCTTCTCGCGGCGCTGGGCCTTTCCCTGCTGTTCCTGGGGCCGGTGCGCGTCAACACCAACCTGCTCGACATACTCCCCGCGTCGCCCGGGGGGGCGCGGTCCGTCGCCGCTGCGGACAAAAAGCTGGGGGACAGGACTTCCCGGCAGCTTACCGTTCTGATCGGGCACCGCGATTTTCCCCAGGCGAAAGAGGGGGCCGAGTCTCTTTACGCGGGACTTTCCGGCCCTTCCGCAGAGGGGCTTTTCGAGAATGTCTCCCTTTATGTTGATGAAACCGTTTCCGGGCAGCTTGCCGGCTACCTTTTCAATTACCGCTATGCCCTGCTGGACAGGGAGACTCGTGCCCTGCTGGAAAGCGGGGACGCGCGGCTTGTCGCCGCCGAGGCCCTTTCCTCTGTCTACGGGGCCTTTACCTTTGCCGCGCTGGATAACCTTGAGAGGGACCCTTTCCTGCTTGCCGAACGGAACATGAAACAGTTCCTGGAAACCGCCCTGGCCTCGGGCGGTTCCATGAGCCTGCGGGACGACGTACTCGCGTCCCAGTACGGGCCGTCCCCGGACGCGGAAAAGCTCTGGTATGTCCTTCTCCGCGCATCGCTGACGCCCCGGGGGGCGGCCATTACCAATACGGACAGCGGGGTAAAAAAAATATACGATGCGTCCGCCGCCCTTGCTGCGGAAAACCCGGGCCTGAGCTTTATCTATTCCGGCGGCCCTTTCCACAGCTACGAAAGCTCCTCAAGCGCCCAGAGGGAAATCTCCCTTATATCGACAGTAACGCTGCTTATCATCGCCGCCCTCCTGCTCTACGTATTCCGTTCCCCGCTCCCGATTATAGCTTCGGTCGCGGCGGTCTGCCTTTCGATTCTGTCCGCTGCCGCCGCAGCGCTGCTTTTTTTCCGGGAAGTCCACGTCCTGTCCTTTGTTTTCGGCACCACGCTTATCGGGACCTGCGTCGATTATTCCATCCACTACTTTATCCACTGGAAGGGGAATCCGCTTATCGAATCCGGGCCCGGAATACGGCAGTTTATCGTAAAAGGGATACTGTTAAGCTTCGTCTCTACCGAAGTCTGTTTTGCCGCCCTGTTCTTCGCGCCCTTTATCATCCTTAAACAGTTCGCGGTTTTTTCTTTTGTAGGGCTTTTAAGCTCGTTTCTATCCGTAAGCATCGTTTACCCGCTTATCGCCCTTCCGCCCGAAGGCCGCCGCGCGCTGCCGCTTCCCGGCTGGGCCGCGCGGGCCAGGCCGGACTCTTCCCGGCGGAGAATCCTCGCGCCCCGCAAAGCGCTCCTCGCGCTTATATTTGCCGCCAGCGTGGTCCTGCTTGCGGCAAACCGGGACAAGCTGCGGGTGGAAAACGACATCCGGGGCCTTTACACCATGACCGGGGACCTGATGGAATCGGAAAGGATAGCCGCCGGGGCGCTCGACCTCGGTTCCGCAGGATGGTATTTTATCGTCGCCGGTTCCTCGCCCGAAGAAGTCCTGCAAAACGAGGAAGCCCTCCGCGCCAGGCTGGACGACGGGATTAAGGCGGGGGCCCTGCGCTCGTATCTGGCGTCGTCCCTGTTTGTGCCTTCGCGGAAAACACAGGAACTGAACTACGGGGCGTCCCGGAATCTGCTCCCCCTGGCGGACAGCCAGTTCGCCGCGCTTGGTTTTCCCCCGGATTCGGCCGGGGCCTTCCGCCGGGATTTCGAGGCCGCGCGGGACAGCTATGTCCTGCCGCCCGGCGAGGCCGCTCCCCCCGGAACGGGCGGGGACGCTTCCGTCGGCGGGAACATCCCCGCGTACCTTGCGGAGCTTGTCTCCAATGTGTGGATAGGCGAGGCCGGCGGCACCTACTATTCCTGCGTACTTCCCCTGCACGCCCGCGACGAGGCCGTCTTCCGCGCCATTGCCGAAGAAACGGAAAATGTGTTTTTTGTGAACAAGGTCGGGGATATAGGCAGCGGGCTTGACAGGCTTACGCGGATTATGCTGCTCCTCTTTTTGGGCGCTTATCTTTTTATCACGCTGGTAGTAAAACGGTTCTATTCCTGGGCAAAGACCCTGCGTATATGCCTTGTCCCCTCCTTCCTCGTCCTGGTAACCGTAACAATGCTCGCGTGTCTTGATATTCCCCTGGGGTTTTTCCCCGTAGTAGGACTGGTGCTGGTATTCGGCCTGGGCCTCGACTATATGTTCTACATTACGGAAAACGAAACCAAAGGCCGCCCGTCCTTTTTAACGATCGCGGCGATCTTCCTCTCGTTCACCACCACCGCCCTGTCCTTCGGCGCGCTGGCCTTAAGCTCCTTTGTGCCGGTCCGCATATTCGGCCTTACCGTCTTCACCGGGCTTTCCGCCGCCTGGGCCGCCGCCATGCTGCTGAGCAACGGGAGAAGGGATAACGGGAACAGCGTTCGGTAATGGAATCTTCATCATCGGACTTTGCTATTTTGCATCTACCGTCTATCCTCTAAATTATGTCCGCTTCTTTCCCAATTTCGCTGCGATACTTCATTTGGCCCTCTGGCAGCTCCAATAGCATCGGCTTCTATAAAAAACCAAGAACGCATTATCGCTTCTGTCAAAAGATGCCGTGCGGGAGATTGTTCAATTTTTCTTTCCATTTCAATCCAGCCCGCAAATTGTCCTCTTGGCGTTCCAAAAATGGTCCAATCGCCCCAAGTCGGATCAATAAAATATTTAACCCCATCAGGCTCTTGATATACCCAGTATTTATGTGAGGGAGCCGTTTCGGAATGCAATATTCCTTTATCAATTAAAGATTTAAGTGCCGGTTCTTTTTTTATTAGCATTTCAAAATAATCAGCATATTGATAACACACACCATGAAAATGAAAAGAAACGTCGTCTTTGTATTCATCTATGGGAGTAGCCCAATTTGGATCGCCTTCATTTCTTTTATTATATGCATCGTAGTCATAATCGCCGCGCTCTATTGTCTTTACATAACAATTCCATATTTTTTCATAAATATCCCTTGACACACCGGCAGGATAGTGCGGCTTTACATACGTGATATAACTCCAGCCATATCCATAATCCTCAAATGGGACTTGAATTAAATCAAATGTATCATGCGCTTCTTTAACTTTAGTTTGCTGAGCGAAACAAAAGAATCCCAAAAAAATTGAAAAAAAGACAATCAATGATGCTTTTTTCATTTTATCCTCCAGGATCGAATGCGGGTGTTTTCATTATAGCCCGATTCATGAACTTCTACTGATATTCCGGACGGCCGTCTTCTGTCTGCTCGTCATTATCAGGCGCGGAGCCTATTCAAACGACAAAACTACCTTACGGATACTCGGGTCTCCGGAGTCGATTCGCTGGAATGCTTCTATCGCGTCGGCAAAGGGAACCACATGGGAAACCGCCCCGTCCAGGGAGATCTTCCCCGCTTTTAACGCGGCGATAACTTCCCCAAACCTGTTGTTTTGCAGCCGGGAACCTCGCACATCCAGTTCTTTGGCGGTGATCTTAAACTGCTGTACCGGAGAAGGCTCCTCAAGGAACGCCATGGTAATCACCCGGCCGGCGTTGCAGGTTAGGTCCGTAAGAAGCGGCAGGGAACCGGGGAAGCCCGCGGCGTCAATCGAAACCGTGGGGCCCCAGCGGGTATATTCCTTTAGTTT
>JAIRRR010000147.1 GCA_031255875.1 Treponema sp. | reverse complement strand
AACGCCTGACCGTCCTTACCGCTTCGGGCGCGCCGACGGAGATGCTGTCCGGTGTTTTTGACAACATGATTGAGCGCCAGTTCATCCGCCATATAGCCCAAACCATGCTGGGGCCGCTGACAGGCGGCGCGGCGGCATGGATCAACATCGGGCCCGCATTGCCGGAAGGCCTGGACGCCCATATCGCTGCGGTTAAAGCGCGTTTCAGGCAGTAAAATGCAGTAAAATATAGAACAAAAGGGGCAACCGGGCGAGCCGCCCGCAAGCGTCCCGCCGCTCCCCCTTTTCGCCTGTGAAGGCCCGCCTGGCCCGCGGTTAAAAAAGAAAACCACGGACAGCACGGCCTCGCTGCCCGCCCTTCCCTTTTTCCCTAAGCTCCCCGGCCTGTTTTGTCGAAAATTGGGGTATGTGGTACCTTAAAATTCGGTTTTGTGTTGTTCTTTTCGGCATCGGCGTAATTTTCCTTGCCATTGGGGGATGCGCCGGTGGACCCGAGCCCGCCCCGGCGGAAACAGAAGCGGAGGAGGAAGACGATGTCTGGGCCCTCCTGGATCACGGGGAAACCGGGAAGGCCAGAAGCCTCTTCCTGGGCAAGGTCGATATCAACGCCAGGGACAGCCGGGGCAGGACCCCGCTGCACGCCGCCGCCGAGCTGGGCGACAGCGACCTTGCCGCTTTCTTTATCTCGCTGGGCGCCGAGGTTGACGCGGCGGACGGCAGCGGAAAGACGCCTCTGGGAATAGCCGCGGAAAACACGGACAGCGGGCTCGCCGCCGTCCTGGTAAGGGGAGGCGCGGATATCCACCAGGTACTGCCCGGCGGCGCTGCGGTAACCGCCTATGCCCTGGACGCCAAAGGGGATTTTTTAAGGGCAATACTCAGCCCGGATTCGGTGCAATCCACCGGCAGAAACGGAAGGACCATACTGCACATGGCGGCCGACGCGGGCGATACCGAAAGCGTCAGGATAATTCTCGCCGCCGGGGCGCCGGTAGACAAAAAGGACAATTCCGGGAAGACCGCGCTGGACCTGGCGCTGTCGCACAAGGACGCGAGCAAATACGCGGAAACCGGAGAACTGATAATCCTGGCCGGGGGGACCTCGGACGAAGCCGTATACGGCTATTTCGCCCCGGCCGTGCGCAGCTACAACTACAATATCCGCTCCGCAGACGGTTTTACCCCGCTGCACTACGCCTCCCAGGACGGGAATCTCGCCGTTGTTACCTATTTGCTCAACAAAGACGCCGACGCCAACGCGAAAAACACTTCCGGTACTACAGCCCTGCACGAGGCGGCCCGCGCGGGCCATACGGCTGTGATGAGAATGCTCATATCGAGAGGCGCCAATGTCAACATCCAGGACGCTAAAGGCAACTCGGTGCTTCATCTCGCGATTCCGCAGCGGGTCCAGAGGGAAGCCGTAACGCTGCTGCTTGGCAGCGGGGCCAACCCCAACCTGAGGGACGAACACGGCGACTCGCCCCTGCATATTGTCATCACCCTTAACAGCAGTACAGATGTTATGAAGGCCCTGCTTGAAAACGGCGCCGATGTTTCGATTCACAACATTGCCGGAAAAACGCCGCTTTACCTTGCGGTAGAAAAAAACCGGGGCGTCTATTTCCCCCTTTTGATTAAATACAAATCCGATATTTTTGCAGTGGACAATTACGGCATTACCCCGTTTGAAAAGGCGCTGCAAGACGAACTGCCCGCGCTGGAAGCAATGCTTACGGAGGAATCCGTACTTCAGAGCGACAGCGGCGGAAACACGGCCCTCCACGTCGCGGTAAAAAACAACGCAAACGAGAGGATAATCAGGCATATCCTTGACAAGCGGGCCCTGATAAACGCGCGGAACAAGGAGGGGGACACCAGCCTCCATCTGGCGGTGCGGCTCAACAACCGGGAAAGCGGCGAGATTCTCCTGTCCCGGGGGGCGGATATTTTCGCGCCTAACGGCCGCAGCGAAAGCCCGATATACCTTAGTTTCTATTCGCCGGGGGGGACGCGGGAATGGATGTTCAACGCCGCGACTCTTGAAACCCGCGACAGCCTGGGGAACAGCGTGCTCCACTACGCGGCGCAGTGGCGGCTCGATTCCCATATTCCCTATCTGGTGCAAAAAGGCGCCAATCCGGACGCGGCCAACGCGACAGGGGAAACGCCGATCTTCGCTGCGGTAAAGGTCAATTCCCCTTCCACAATACAGACGCTTCTCTTGTCAAAGGCTTCGATCAATTGGCGGGATTCCCTGGGAAACACCGCGCTCCACGCTTCGGTCAGGTGGAACGCCGCAGAAAGCGCGCAGACCCTGTGCGGGCAGGGGATCGATATTAACACCCACGCCCTGACCGGGAAAACCCCGCTCCACGACGCGGTGCGCCTGGGTATCCTGGACGTGGAAGCCATCCTCATCAATGCCGGCGCCGATCTGGAAGAGCGTGATAACGAGGGGAACACCCCCTTTATGGACGCGGTACTGGCCGGCCCCCCGGCGGCAGTCGAGAGGCTGGCAAATTTTGGCGCCGACACGATGGTCCGGAACAGCCGGGGCGACACGCCGCTCCATTTCGCGGTTTCCATGGAACGGAGCGACCTTGTGACCATGCTGCTTTCCTTCGGCGTTTCAATCCACGCGAAAAACACCCAGGGCAGGACTCCCTTTACCCTCGCACTGGAGACTTCGCCCCGCATGGTATCAACACTGCTTACCAAAGACAGGATTTACGCCTCCGACGACAACGGCTATTCGCCCCTGCATATTGCCGTTTTGAACAGGGCCCCGGCGGATATGATCA
>JAIRRR010000122.1 GCA_031255875.1 Treponema sp. | reverse complement strand
AAAGCCCATAGAGAGACTGAGAAAACCCTCAACAAGGCCATCGGCGAGCTGTCCAACAAGCTGGGCTCCATTGTCGAGCGCATGCTTACCCCGGACTTGCCCAATAAATTCAAAAAGTTCGGCTTTTCCTTTACCCGCATAGCTACCTACAAATGGACTGCGGGGGTGTACGCCCAGATAGACGGGATGCTGGAAAACGGCGCGCAGGCAATGGCGGTGGAGGTGAAAACCACCCTACGTCACGCGGACGTGGACGACCACCTGGAGCGCATGGCAAAGATCCGCGTACACGCCGACGAGCAGGGGGACAAGCGGCAGTTCTACTGCGCCCTTGCCGCGATGACCGCCAGCGACAGCGCCAAGGCCTATGCCCTCAAGAAAGGCATCTACATTATAGAGCCTTCCGGAGAAGACGTTAAGATAACGAAACCGACCGCGGATCCCAAGGTTTGGTAACCGGAAAAACAAACGGCAAACGGCCGCTGCCGTCCGTAGCCCGCGCGGAGGCTTATTTTGCGTGTTCGATGAGCGTGGACACGGGGACTACGCTGTAGCCGCCGCGGATAAGGGCGTCGAGGAGTACGCCGAGCCGGTTGTAAAGGTAGTTCTGCCGGCCGCCGGGGAGCAGGCCCAGGCGTATGGGTATTACCGAGCCCGGTTTCTTTGTGTCCATGATCCGGTCGATCATCTCGCTTGCGGAGTACTGTATCAAGGCGCGGCCGGCGGCGGCGTCCCGGGTGACCCAGTCCATGGGGTCTACGTCCCGGCCTATGGTTTTGTACCCGGCTTTTGCGGCGGCGGCGGCATATTCCGAGGACAGGGCGTAGTAGGGGGGATGCCAGAGCAGCGCAAGCTCCCGGCCGGTGGCGTTGAAGAATTCGTCCTCGCTCCGGGCGAGGCCCCGGCTGATGAAATCAACGTTTATCTGGTACCGGGAATCGGAAAGGTCGATGGGGACAAAAAACATGGACGCTGTTTCGTGGCCGCTGTCAACGATATCGCGCGCGGCGCCGGGGAAGCGGCGTATGAATTCCCCGTTTACAAAAAAAGTGGCCTTTATGCCGTAGCGGCGCAGGGCTTCCAAAACCTGGGGGAGCCCCGTGGCGTCATCGTACAGATCGAAACACACGGCCAGTTCCCGCCCGCCCCCGTAGGCGTCTGCGGCAAGGGCGCCGGCCGCTTCCCCGGGCCCGGCATACGGCACGCGGCGCAGCAGGGGGGAGGTCCCCGCAGCGGCTGTATTGCGGATCATCGGGAGGTTTTCGTACGGGCCGGAATTCTGCTGTTCCAGGTATACCCGGTAACGGCCCGAAACCTGGGAACGCGCGCGCAGCGCCGGCCGCGCGATCTCCGTCCAGGGTCCTGAGCCGTCGGTTACGAACCACATGCCGCCGGCATTGGCGACAATGCGGCCGGTCTCTTCCTCGTAGCCGTAAAATTCCGCGGAGGAAAGGCAGAGCAGTGCGCGGGAAAGTTCCGCCCTGTTTCCGTTCAGGGTTATCTTGATGCGTTCAAGCCGCGAGCTGTCCCCCATGACAAGATCCCCGTCCGCAAGCCAGAGGCAGTCCCACACCGGCCTGGTTGAAATGGTCTGAAGCTGCCTCCAGTTCGCGTAATCGTAGAGCACGCATCCCTGCTCCCCCCAGAAAACCGCCTTGCCGCCGTCGTCCGACAGCGCCCCCGCCGGCCCCGGAGGCGGGTCCATCAGTTTAAAGGCTGTCCCGGTTCCGTCCTCGTCCGCGTCGAGCCTGTACGCGATGGCGGTTTTCCCGTCCGCGCCCGGAGGTACGGCAGCCAGCACGGTGGCCGCCCCGCCGGAAGCCCAGAGGACGCTGACCTGGTAAGTGGAACGGGGGAGCATTAGATAGGGCAGGGCAACGACTCGGTCGCCAGCGTAGTCGTCAAGCCCCAGGGGGAAGTAGAAAATATTCCTGCCCCCTTTCGAGAGCAGTATGGAGCGGAAGTCCGGGGCTATCCAGAAGGCGTCAAAGCCGGGATCGAACTCAAAAGGTATTTTCCCCGCCACGGCCCCTATCTCCAGGAAATCGGAATAAATCGAGCGGGCGAAAAGGTCCGGCCCCCGGACCCGGTACACGGTGGAACCCCGGATGTAAAAAAAGTCCCCGGCGCTGCTCCAGTACATCGAATTCGTGTTCCCGTCCCCGATAAGGCGGTAACGCTCGTCTACCGGATAGGCGGAAGACGCGCTGGTGCCAAGGCTGTGGTAGTACAGCTTCCCCTCCTTGGCATAGACAAAGACCCTGGAGTCGGGGCTCCAGCAGGCGGGGAAGGCCGCGTCCGGCCGCTCGATGCTGTTGGTAATTACGGTCCTTATTCCGGTAGCCGTGTCGATAAGGACGAGGTTGCCGTAAGCCGAGGTGACCGGGTCCACCACGAGGAGCCACTTGCCGTCGGCGGAAGCCGCCGCGCCGTCAAGGCGGCCCCCCAGGACCGGGGCGCCTTCGGTAAAGGCCGGGAAGCCGGTAATGCTCCGGGGAAGGCCGCCGGTCAGCGGAAGCCGCAGCGCCCCGAAGGTATTGCGCACCTGGAGCGATCGGCCGTTCTCCATGATTTCGACTTTTTCCGGGAAGGCGGTCAGCTGCTGGAGCGAAAGGTCCGTCAGGCGGGAGAGCACCAGGGCGCTTTGGAGCCGGCCGCCCCCGGTATCCGCCTCGGCCAGGAAGAGCAGCCGGTTGTCGCCGGAAAGGTCGAGGCCTGAAAAATTCAGCCTGGCAAAAACAGGGGGGCGGGGCAGGGTGACGAGGGCGGCAACCAAGGCGGCGATAAAAAGAGCCGGGCGTTCAGGGCTTTTGCGCGATGAATTCATCAAGCTCCTTCTCCATTTTGATCAGCTCCTCTTCAAGGAAACGTATCTTCCGTATGGAAAGTTCCGCTTTTTTGTTCCATAGCTGATCGCAGGCATGGTCAAGCACCCGGCTGAAATTCGGGGATACAAAGGCCTGGCCGGAAGCTTTGTCGGCAAAATTCATCACGGTAAAATTAACGCCCCTGGTTAAGGTTTATACCCGGCGATTCTGCGGCAAGGCCCACAAGGCTGCTTTCCGAATCCAGCGCCTTGATAAGGGTTGCCGCAGCAATAAATGCAATTAATATAAAAACAAGTTTGCGCATGTTCCCCTCGGTATCTTTTTTTCAATATGTATAAGTTTACAGTCCGGCGTTGAGAAATTCAAGGGGATTCACCGCTTTTCCGTTTCTATATACAGCAAAATGGAGGTGGGGCCCGGTGCTGTAGCCGGTGCTCCCCACTTCCCCTATTTTGGCCCCCTGGGAGATATAGGCCCCCTGGGAGACCGAAGTCGCGCTCAGGTGGGCATACAGAGTCTGAAAATTGTTGCTGTGGCTCAGAATAATAAACTTCCCGTAGGTAGCGTTGTACCCCACCGTGGCCACCCGGCCGTCCATGGAAGCCTTGACCGTCGTGCCCGTAGGGGCCGCCAAATCAATGGCGGCATGGTAGCGCCTTGCCCCGGTAAAGGGATCGTTCCTCCAGCCAAAGCGGGAACTGAGTTTCCCGGTTATGGGGTATTTGAAAAATTCCCCCAGGGCGAGCTTAAGGTCCTCCGTTTTCATCCGGGCGCCCGGAATGAAGAGCACGGTTCCGGGGCTAATGTCGTCGGTTTCAATATCGTTGGCGTCCAGGATCGCCGTAAGGGGGACGCCCATGGAGCCTGAAATTTTAAGCAGGCTGTCGCCCCGCTTTACCGTATAGGGTATGCCGTCCATGTTGGGGATCTTGATTTCCTGGCCTTCGTAGAGTCTTTTCGCGTTCGACATCCCGTTGGAGGCGATAATGGCGTCCATGCTGACGGCGTGATCCTGGGCTACCTTGAAAACCGAATCCCCTTTTTTCACCCGGTAGCTCTGCCACTTAAAAGTTTCCATCATATCCAGGGGGATCTCCTCGCCGCCGTCGCCCTGCTGCCCATTCGGGAGCAGCCCCGCGTAGGAGATCATGTCGCGTTCGAAGAGCGTGTCTTCCGGGGCCTTGATCAGGGGGGGGAGATCGGGAATGACCTTTGCCCAGGGCTTTGCCCAGGGCTTTGCCCAGGGCCAGTCGGCGGCAAAGAGGACGTACGCGGCCGTTAAAAGCAGCGCCAGAAGGGGGAGTATCTGTCTGGCAAATGCCTTTGCCGGAGACGCGGGCTTTGCCCCGGCCGCTTTCAGGGCGGCCGCCCCCCGCAAAAACGGGGCTTTTCCCCGTGGGGGGATCTCCTGCCCCCGGCCGTCCGGCGCGGCGTCCTTTTTTTTAAGGAGGGCGCTGAAGGATCCGGGGAGACGCCAGAGGGCGCCCCGGTCCCTTTTCGGGCGGAGGTGTTTCTTGCGGGCCGGATGCTGTTTGATCTGGTCAATCCGGTATATCCGCGCGTGAACTGAAGAGTATTTACGGCGCTCAACATGCTGGGCGGCAATTGCGTCTAACATAGCTATCCTCGAAACTTTGTGAAATGCCGGCTCCTGCAAGCACAGCCTTGCTCTAAGGAAACCTTTTGGGACCCCTACTATGGTTTATCGACACAACTGGCTCTTAGCATTATACTTCATATTGAATGGATAAAGACGCCGTCCATGCCGGAAGGGCAATCCTGCTCGCCCTTTTCGCGGCCGTGCTGATGAAATTTTTTCTCTTCGATTTTTTGATTGCCAGCGGGCGGTCCATGCAGCCGGCTATTAGAAACGGGAACGTGCTGGTAATAAACCGCCTGGCCTACGGGCTTCGCCTTCCCGGAACGGAAAAATACCTGCTGCGCTGGTCCTTGCCGAAAACCGGGGACGTGGTGGTGTTCGTCACCCCCCAGGGCAGTATAGCGGTAAAACGCTGCGTAGAGCTGCCGGGGCCTCCGTCGGCATCGAAATCCGGCATCCCGCCGCGGTTCATCGCCCTGGGCGACAACAGTCTGGACTCCTACGACTCCCGTTCTTACGGGCCGGTACCGGCGGACAGGATTGTGGGAAAGGTGATAGGTGTTAAATGAACTGGCATTCCGGGTATGAATCCGCAAAGACCCCGCTGAACAGATTCCGCTTCCTTATTTTCGCGGCGGTTTTCGGGATTCTGGCCGTGGTGGTGCTGGTACGCTATGCCGCGCTCATGTTTAACCCGCCCTCGCCTGATACGGTAAACCCCCCCCGCGCCTTTTGGGAGCGGGGCTCGATTATGGACCGGAACGGCCGCACCCTGGCCCTGCAAACCCGGCTGGGGAACGTGACGGTCTGGAAGCCGGACGTGAAGAACCCCGTCGCGGTGAGCCGGGAGCTGGCCCCCATACTTCAGATGACCAGCGGCGAGATTCTCGAAAGGATAGACGCCTCCCGCAGCGACTTCCTCTACCTGAAGAAACAGGTGGAACAGCCCACGGTACGGGAAATCGAGGCCGCCCTGGAAAAAGGCGATCTTTCCGGCATCGGAATCGAGCATATTATGGGCAGGATCTACCCGGAGGGGCGGATAGCCGGCCAGATTGTCGGTTTTGTGGGGGACGAGCACAACGGCCTGGGGGGCATTGAATACGCGTTTGAGACGGAACTCGCCCCGGAGGGGTCCAACGGCAGCCAGGTGGTCCTCACGATAGACGCGAACGTGCAGTACATCCTGGAGGATATAGGCCGGCGTATCTACACCGAACACCAGGCCGAGGCGGTAATGCTCATGGCTCTGGATCCGAGGAGCGGGGAGCTTCTGGGTTCCGCCTCCCTGCCGGATTTCGACCCGAACGACATCCGCAATTCCGACGCGAGATCCCGCATGGACAGGCCGGCAATCTGGGCCTACGAACCCGGTTCCGTGTTCAAAGTTTACTCCCTGGCCGCCCTGATGGACTCCTGGGGCAGCGCGGATAATCCGGTCTTTGTCTGCAACGGCCATTACGAGCGGATCACCGCGCGGGGGGAGCGGATCGTGATCAACTGCCTCGCGAGCCACGGCAGGGTCACGGCCAGGGACATCATCGTCTATTCCTGCAACGCCGGCGTCGCCTACGCCTCGGACCACATGGACATACCGGGCTTTTACAACAGCCTGAAAGCATTCGGGTTCGGCTCCCGCACCGGCGCGGGGAATCCCGGCGAGACAGCCGGCATCCTGAACAGCACGGACCGCTGGTCCGAGCGGTCCAAGCCCACCATTGCCATGGGCCAGGAAATTTCCGTCTCCGCCCTGCAAATGCTCCAGGCCGCCACCGCTATCGCCAATGACGGGATACTGGTCCCGCCGAAAATCGTCTCGCGTATCGTAAGCTGGAACGGCAAAACGGCGCGCAATTACGAGTCCGGCCCGCCCCGCCGCATCCTGTCCGCCGAAACCGCCCGGAACATGCGGTCTTACATGGTTGACGTCACTTCCGATGCGGGCACGGGCTGGCGGGCGAACGTGGGGGATCTGTCGCTCGCGGTCAAGACCGGCACCGCGCAGATTGCCGACCCCCGCACGGGCCGGTATTCGGAGACCGATTATATCGCGAGCTGCATCGCCCTGCTTCCGGCGGAAACCCCCTCGCTGGTTCTGTACCTGGTCATCGTGCGGCCAAAGGGCGAGTACCTCGGCGGACGCATCGCCGCCCCGCCGGTGCGCGAGGCAGCGGAAGCCCTGGCGGACTATCTGGGCATCCCCCGGGGCAGGAACCCCCAGGTGGATCATCCGGGGAATATCGCGCTCCCCCCCGTGGACATACCCAGGATAGACACCCTGCTGCCGGATTTTACCGGCTATTCCAAGCGGCAGATCCTGCCCCTGCTGCTGCGCGACGACCTTGTCATCGAAATGGAAGGCGACGGCTGGGTAAAAAGGCAGTACCCGCCCCCGGGGACGGCGTTCCAGCGGGGCATGGTGATCCGCCTGGAACTGGAGTAGGGGACACGCAGGGCAAGCGCCCCGGCAATGCGGGCGTATAGGGCGCGGGCGGTTGATCCCCCCTGCCTGTCCGGCTACAATAACGCTATGTTCACCCTTACCCCTTGCGAGGCCGGGTGCGGGGCGCCGGCGATTAGCGGGTCCCGGCTTTGCGCCTGCCACGTGGCGGACCCGGAAAAGGAGGCGGCGCGGCTGGGGCAGCATATTTCAAAACAGCGCGTCGTCAAGGACCTCTGCGCCTCTTCCATCCATTTCGAGAGCACGGACTTTTCCCACCGTCAGTATTTCGGCTGTAATTTCAACGGGGCTTCTTTCGATATGTGCCTTTTCACCGGCTCCTTTATGCGCATGGTTTTCTTTGACTTTAGCCGCTTTGAAAACTGCGATTTTTCCAACTGCGACTTGCAGTTTGTTTCCTTTGCCGGCTGCCGTATGCTGAACTGCACCTTTGAGAATTCGGAGCTTGTGCACGTCAACTACGGGGGGGCGGTTATTAAAGGCTGTACGTTTAACAATTCCAACCTCTACAACAGCCGTTTTATCAGCGCCGGCATTACAGATTCCGATTTTGTTGGCTGCAATCTGAAAAAGACTCATTTTTTTAATATTACCCAGGAAAGGCTCTCCTTCAAGTCTTCCAATACTGCGGAGGCGATTTTTGATCTGGAACTTTAGCCGGGGGTATTAGCATGCGCATTTTTTTTCATTACTGCCTTCCGGGTTTTGCCAACTGTTATATACTGGGTTCGGAATCGATACCCGGCGAGGCAATCATCATCGATCCCGGGGAAATGGGGGCCGACGTCCTCAACTCCATCGAGCATAACGAGTATGTGCTCAAGGGGGTGCTCATCACCCACGACCATAGGGGCCATGTGCGGGGCCTGCGGACCCTGAAGCGTATCTACAACGCGGAAATATACGCGGTGAATCACATCGTCATGGATTGCAGGACAAACGTGGTGCGGGACGGGGATCTGCTCGACATAGGGCCTTTCCGGATCGAGGTGGTTTCCGTACCGGGGCATTCTTCCGATTCCGCCGTGTACAAAATCGGCAACTGGCTCTTTACCGGGGACGCGATGACCGCCGGGCTTGTGGGGACCACGGCAAGCTCCTACGGGGCCGCCATCCAGATGACCGCCATTCGGAGCAAGCTCCTTTCCCTGCCCGGGGACTTCGTCGTGTTCCCCGGCCACGGGCCGCCCTCGACTCTCGAGGCCGAGCGCCAATTCAACGCGGGGATAATCCTCTACGAGCAGAACAGGAAAAAGCGCCCTGCTTTTACCCTGGGCATCCTCAGCGAATAGCCGCCGTGTTTTGCGCCGCGCCGTCAAACCGCGTTTCGAGCGCCTCGTCGCCGAGCACGATTACCACCTTGCCCTCGCGCAGGAGGCGGCGGTTGTTTTCCACGGAAAGTATTGCAAGGGCGTCCTCGCGGTCGATGACAGGGTCCGTGGGGCGTATGCCGAAGACGCCCCGGGCGATTATCCGCAGGGGGTTGTTCCCCACAAGGGCGCTGATTTCCGGGGAAAGCCCTGAGGGGGTGTCCCGGAAAATGTCCTCCTCGGCCGCGTAACGTACCGGCGTCTTGTTATCGCCGGCAGGATCGAGGATGTTTCGGTCGTAGACGAGGTTCATGTCCGTATCCCAGACCTTGGGGAAGAGGCAGGGCGTTACAAAGGCGCCGGTCCTCCTCCCGTGCACCGGGAGCTCCCCGCTCGCGATGATGATGATCCCCGAGTAAGACGCGGCCGGGACCGGGGTAAGGACGCGCCGCATTTCCATGGGCCGGCTGTGCAGGATAAGCCGGCTGCTCAGGATCGAAAGGTCCAGCGTGGAGGCAGCGGAAAGGGAGCCGAAATCCGGCGCGAGGGTAGCGTATTCCCGTTTCGCGGATTTGGCAACGGATTCCGGC
>JAIRRR010000074.1 GCA_031255875.1 Treponema sp. | reverse complement strand
TCTATGTCAGCGTCGTGGCGCAAATCCAGAAACCTTGAAAGACATTCCCCGGCTTCTTCTTTTTTGTCCAGATGGTACTGGTAAAGGTCCGCCAGGAAAAGCCAGAGCCAGGGGATGTTCTTTTCGGTTTCCGCGAGCGCCTTGAGGATCGAGCAGGCTTCATCGTACTGTCCCCGGCTACGGGCCATGATTGCGCGGAGGTATTCGGCGGGCAGCGTTTCCGCACCGGCGGCCAATGCCCGCGCCAGGAAAAGTTCCGCGCCGTTCCAGTTCTTGCTGGCGATGGCCGTTTCCGCCTCCGCCAAAAGTTGATCGCCCGAATACATGTGCAGATAAAGTACGTGTGATGGGTCCGTAAACGAGACGCTTGTTTCGATTTCTTCCCATTCAGGTTTTACCACCCTGATCGCGTACCGTGCCGGGGGCTTCATGGAACTTACGATAAAATGCCCCTGAATATCGCTTGAAGCCTGATACTTTCCGTTTACATAGATTTCGGCATCGGATACCGGACGGTTGTCTCGGTCGTAGATCATGCCGTAAAGCGCCTGGGATTTGTGCTTCGTCTTTGGCGCCGAGGCGCACGAGCACAGCAGTATTACTGCGCCGGCGATTAAAAAACAGCGATACTTTTTCATGGCGTTGACGCTCCTTCCCCGTCCGGCATATCCGCGCCGGCCGGATAAATTTCCGGCGTGTCCGCAAGCGAGATGATTCTCCCGCTTGTCTCTTCCTTGAAATACCTGTGTTCTATGCCTGCGGCGTCCCGGATAAAGCCCAGCAGCCGCCATCCCTCCCCGCCGCCCGTTTTGCCGCCGGTGTTTTCCGGCCCGGGCGCGGGTTCAGTTTCGGGCGGCCCGGTATTTTCGCCCGGGGCGGGCATGTTCCGGGCCGGGCCGGGGCTGCGGGCGCTTTCCGCGTTTTCGCGGCCCGCGCGGCCCGCGCTGTCTGTGCGGTCTGGGCGATCTGCACGATTTGCGCGATCCGGGCTATCCGCGCGGTAAAAGGCCCGGGCCAGTTCCCCGGGCGGCGCGGGTTCTTCCGGCAAGCCCCGGCGCGGCCCGTCCGGGGCGGTTCCGGGTTTCAGGTCTTCCCCGCGCCCGGAATTCCCCGGAACAAGGGGGCGGCCGGCTGCCGCTTCGTTTTGGAAGGCCGCGCCCGGCGATCCGGCGGCCGCGGGAAAGGGCTGCCACCGGGCGGCGAACAGGGGCATGGCGAACGCGGGCAGCGCCAGGGGGATAAGGCGGATAAGTTTAAGCAATTTGATTTTAGCTTGTTTAACGGAAACGCTACTCATACTTGAACCTCATGACGATGTCTGAATAAAGGGAGCCGGAAACGGCGCGGATGCTGAGATAATCTACCGGGCAGCGGCCCGGCCCGGACAGTTTTGAAAGAAACTCGAAAAATTTTATCGTTTCGCAGCGGAGCGTAAGTTCCGCCGATCCGTTTTCCTCCTTGCCGTCCAGGCGCAGCCGTTCCCCCCTGATACCGGCCGCCCGGAGCAGTTCCCGGACTGCGGCTATCCCCATTTTCGGCCCGGCATCCGCTGCCGGGGATTCTTCGGGACCGCCGGGCTCCAAGGGCCGGAGCGCGGAAGCGCCTTCCCGCAGCGAGGCAAGGTAGCCGGCAAGTTCCGCCCGGCGGGCCGGATCATCGGGTACCAGGACGGCGATGCGGCCCTGGTACGCCCGGAAGGAGTCCAGTGCCCTTTTCAGCTTTAACCCCCGGCCCGCGAGGAGCCAGAGAAAGAGGAGCGAAAGCGTGCCGGCGCATAACACTTTTACGGTTTTCCGGAAATTTGCCGTACTATTCATGCAGCACTCTCCCCGATACGGAGAACAGCTCGCTGTCTGCGGACGCGGGCGCGGTCTGGTGAAGGGTGACGCCGGTAAAGCGGGGGGATTGTTCCAGTTCCCGGAACAGGCTGAGCGCGTCCCGGGCTTCGGCCTCAAAACTGAATCTTTCCCCCTGGATGGTGATCGAGCGGAAGTTCGCTCCCCGGATACGCCTGTGAATTTCCGCGATAACGGCATACGGGTCCGGCGGGCCGGCCTTGCCCCGCTCCGCGCCGGGATTCTCAAGGGCTTCGATTTCCGCAAGCAGCCTCCCGTTTTCATCGTGGCGGGCTTTCAGCTCGTCGTAGTTCCGCCCGAGCCGGGCGGCGCTCTTTTCCGCCCTTGCCGTTGCCAGCGCCAATGCAAGGAAAAGGAAGACACCGTAAAAAGCCAGGAGGAGCACGGCGGCCTTTTTATTCGGGCCTGCGGTTTTTCGGCGGAAAACCGCGTATCTGCGGATGCTGACCTTGTCCCACAGATCGCCTATGCCGGTGATCCGGTGGTCCGCGAAATGCCGCCTGAGGCTTTGGACACAATCGGCGTTTTCATCCGTGTCTTTCAAAATTATCGTTACCCGCCGATCTTCGGTCCCTGTTTTGGAACGGGGGCCTTCAAGAAATTCAAGGGGAGGGCCGGAGCTTTTTATTCCGGTTATTCCGGCCGCCGAATAGTCCGCGAGTTCCCCGCCCGAAAAAGAGGCGGCCTCGATCCACTCCGGCGTGAGAAGCAGGGCCAGATCGCTGTCCTTCCCCGCGCATCTGCGTCCGGCAAGGAGAAAGGCCAGGCCGGGAAGGACAGGCCCCCGCGCCTCCCGCAGACGCAGGCCGGTCTCCGGTCCGGCGGTGAATGCCGCCAGAGGCCGCGTCCGGCCCGCCGTTTTTTTCCGGTTCTGCGGAAGGAAGAAGTATTCCACGCAGGCGGTATCCGCGTTCCCCGGATAACGGGACCTGAGTTCCCGGCGCACCGCTTTTTCACGCTGCTTTTGGGGCAGCGGGGGGAGGTGCAGAATGTCCGTTTGTACTTCCAGCGGGGAAAGCAAAACTGCGGATTTTTTCCCCGCCGTTACAACGGAAGCCGGTCTGTCCGGCGGCGCGGCATTGTTTGCGGGCAGTGCGGGCAGCGTGAGCAGCGTCATAAGTACCTCTGTTCGATAATCTGATATTTAATTTCAAAGGCCCCTGCGGGCCGGAGGCCGCCTCCCGGTATTTCGGAAAAACCGGAATAGGATTCCGGGGGAAGGCCGCAGAGTACGGTCCTGAGTGTTTTGCCCCTGCCGCTGACGCTTATTTCCCAAAACCAGGTTACGGATCCCAGGTAGTGCAGGATCGGGCTGTCGGGCGGGACACCCAGCACCAGGGGTATGTCGGCGCGGGCTATCCCTTCCGCCTCGCGGCGGGCAAGAACATCCGAAAGCCGCGCCTCGGGCGATTCGACGCCGTAATCCGGGCAGGCCAGGATTTCCCTGAGCAGATCGGGATCGATGTGGTTGATGTTCATCAGCGGCTCGGCGTTCACAAAGGGGAAAAGCTCGTTGTAGTCTATTCCGAGAAGCGTGCGCAAATCCCCCGGAGAGGCGGCCCTGCGGTCGAGGAGCAGGGTTTCTATTGTACCCCGCAGCCTTTCCGCGGCACTGTCCGAACCTGTAAGGGAGCGGGCCAGGCTGCGCGCGGCAAATTCGTCCGCCAGGTTTATGTTCGCCCAGCCGTAGCAGGAAAAGTACCGTTCAAGGTTTGCCGGGAGGAATAGCCCTTCGTAGGCCGAGGGGGAGAGGAAAAGCCCGTTGTCTTCCCGGTACTGCTGGAGATCGGCGGAGGTTTTTCCGGGCATGAAAAGCAGGGACAACGAAGTTCTGTCAAAGATATTCTTCCTTGTAAAATTGAGATTCAGCCGGTCCGAAACCGGGGTGATATTTACCGTATAATCGTTCCCCGTCCTCCCCTGCCAGGCCCAGACCTGATCGGCAAAGCACTGAACGTCGGGGCTGGGATCGTTTTGTATGGAATCCGCCACCCCGGCGGTGATTCTGCTCAGCTCGATGGAAACACTGTTGTCGCGGTGAAAACGGAGCAGGGCCCGGAACCCCGACTGGAGGTAGAACCCGATTCCCAGAACAAGGGAAGACAGGAGGATGAGCATAAAAAGGAAATAAGTTGAGGCGTACCCGCTGTCGTTTCTTGAAGGCAGAAGCCCTGTCCGGGATGCCGAAAGCGCTAAGCGCGTCAAAAAGCCGATCATCAAAACCTCCGCTTTACCGGGAACGCGGCGAAAGGCGCCAGGGTGTAAAACGATCTGTTCCGGTATTCAAAATTGAATTTCAGCGCCAGGGGGCGGCCTTCTCCGTTCCGTATCACTTCGATATTTCCGGCGAGAAGGGATCCGGGGCTGCGGTAGCGCTCCCGCGCTTCCCCGCCGCTGCTTTCCAGGCTCAGGCGGTTTTCCCCATCAATTGAAAGGCGCAGAATTCCTTCCTTCGCGCCGCCGTAATACGGTATTTCCAGAACCGCGCCCGGAAGGCCCCTGTCTCCTGCGGGAAAAACAAGGCTGTCCGGCGTTCTCTCCCAATAGGGGATGATCACTTCCCCGGCTTTTTCGCGGATCAGCTTGTCGAATTCGAGAAAGTCCCGCAGGAAAAACAGGGTTTCCTTTGACCGGGCGGCGTTGATGCCGGTGCCGGACAGGAGGAAGAGAAGCGCGGAAAGGAGCAGCGTGACTACGGCGATTGCCGGGAGCGTTTCCGCGAGCGTAAAACCCCTGTCGCCCGAACCGGCGGCGTCCGCTATTCCGCCGCAAGAATCGGTATTACTGTTTTTCATTGATGCCTGTCCTTTCCCCGTCGTTGCGGTTCCGCTCCTCGATCAGCCGGCTGGTATGTTCGGTCAGTTCTTCCAGGGCGTTCCTCCGGGCGCCCTGCGAATTCGCAACGATGCCGAAGATTATCCCGCTGATGAACAAACAGAGCAGCGCGTCCAGCAGCACTGAACCGTATTCCGCTTTCCGGCGGCCCGTTCCGCCCCGCGCTTCCGGGGATGTCTCATTCCCACGAACTGATGTCCGCGTCATTGCCGTCACCTCCTTCCATGCCGTCCCCGCCGAAAGACCTGACACCGTATTGGGTGTTGTGGAGGCCCGGCTGCCGGTACTCGTAGTCATTCCCCCAGGGATCTTTGGGAACGGGCTTTCCCAGGTACGGGCCGTTCCAGAACTCCCCGGCCGACGGGGGCTTTTCCCAGAGGGCCGGGAGCCCTTCCGTTTCCGAAGGGTATTCCCCGCAGTCCAGGAAATACGCGTCCAGGGAAATGCAGAAGGTCTCTATCTGGCTTTTCGCCGTAACAACCCTGGCCCGATCCAGATATTTTGCCGCCATGAAACCCACCGAGGAAGTCAGCACCAGCACTATGCCAATGACGATGAGGGTTTCGATAAAGGTCCAGCCTCCTTCGGGCTCGCGGTTCCCCGGAAAACCGTCCGGGATTTTCGGGAATATCCGAAAGTTATTTCCTCTTTTTTTCATAATTTCCTCAATCTCCTTCATAATGGTAATAGCGTTATCCACCTACAGTATGTTTCCGTAAGCCGAAAACAGGGGAAGTACAACCGCGACTACAAAAAACAGAATAACCGCGCCGATAAGGGCAATTAACGCCGGTTCGATGAGCAGCAGGAAGCGGTTCATGCGCCGGTCGATTTCTTCCTGAAAATAAGAACGCATCTGGGAGAATATTCTCTCGGTCTGCCCGGAGCTTTCCCCTATGGCTATCCAGCGGCCAAGGAGGGAGGGAAACAGGGCCTTCCCGCGAAACGCCCGCGAAAGGCTCGTCCCGTTAAGCACCTCTTCCCGCACTTCCCGCAGGGCTTCCCGGTAGGCGGAATTGGAGACCACCGCGCCGGCCTCCCCCAGCGCTTCCTCGACGGAAACGCCGCCGGAGCTTAGGACCTCCATGGCAAAGCTGAAGTTGAGGCTTTCCCAGGCCGAAAAGAACCCGCCGATTAGGGGCAGGCGTAAAATAACGCGGTCGAAATACCGGCGGATCCTTGGCAAAAACCCGCCCAGTTTTTTCACGGCGGCCGCCGAGGCAGCCAGGAACAGGGCAAGGCCTGCGAAGGAAAGCATTGCCGTTTTCATGGCGGCGATGTTCCCGCGTATCGTTTCCGCCTGGCCGCCGCCGAAGCTGCCGAATACCGCTTCCATTTTGGGGAGCACGAAGAAAGCCATGCCGATAGTCCCCGCGATTGCGAGAAAGAGCACCAGCAGAGGGTAGGACAGGGCCGCGGCGGTTTTCTCCCGGAGCTTTTTCTGATTCTTCAGATACGAGCCCAGCCTGGGGAAAATGCGTTCGACAGAACCCGCCTTGTACCCTACCCGGATCATGCCCCGGTAGATAGGAGGAAAGGTTTCGTTCATGGAAAACACCGCCTGGGCGAAGGAAGCGCCGCTGCGGACGCGGTCAAGTATCCCGCCGGCCAGGAATTCCGCGCCGCCCTCCGCGCCGCCCGCGAGCAGCTCCAGCGCGTCTCTCAGGGAAAGCCCGGCCTCCAGAAGCGTTTCCATCATTTCGGTGAATTCCGGGACTGCGGTTTTGCTGCTGTATTTATTCATCGTCAGTCAATGATTACCTCGCGCTCCACTTCGCCAAGGGTGGTAAGCCCGGCGGCCGCTTTCTCAAGCCCGTCCCGCAGCAGGGTACGCATGCCCCGCCCCTTAAGGTAGGCCGTCAGGGCGCTGATGTTTTCCCGGCGCATGATAAGTTCCTCAAGGCCCGGGTCCGTCGTGAAAAGTTCCGTTATCAGGGTGCGGCCCGAAAAACCTGTGCGGTCGCAATGCCCGCAGCCTTTTCCCCGGTAAAGCGTGTCCGTGCCAAACCCCGCGTGCTCAAGGACCCGCCGTTCTTCCGCGCCCGCCCTGTAGGCTTCCTTGCAGCGGGGGCAAATTTTCCGCACGAGACGCTGCGCCGCCGCGCCCCTGAGTACGGACGCCGTCAGGTAGGGCTCGACCCCCATGTTTGCAAGCCTGGGGATAACCGATGCGCTGTCGTTGGTGTGGAGGGTGGAAAGTACCAGGTGGCCGGTCAGCGCCGAGCGCAGGGCGGTCTCCGCAGTGGCTGAATCCCGGATTTCCCCGATAAGGATAACGTTCGGGTCCTGGCGCAGCACCCTTTTTAAAAGGGTATCAAAACCAAGGCCGATCTGCTCGTTTATTTGAATTTGATTTACCCCCGGCACGGTAAATTCCACCGGGTCCTCGATCGTGATTATCTTCACGGCTTCCGACACAATTTCCGAGAGCATCGCGTTTAAGGTAGTAGTCTTGCCGCTTCCGGTCGGGCCGGTTACCAGTATAAGCCCGTGGGGAAGGGAGAGGAGGCGGCGCAGCGATGCCGTCTGTTCGTCGCTGAAACCAAGCCCCCCAAGGGATGAGGCTGCGGCTTTTCTTCCCAGAATACGGAGGACTATCGATTCCCCTTCCGTTACGGGTACGACGGACACACGGAGGTCAACCGGCTCGTCCCCAATGGTAACGGTGATGCGGCCGTCCTGGGGCCTGCGCCTTTCCAGAATGTTGAGATTGGCCATCACTTTTACGCGGGTGGCGACAGCCGGGAAGCGGCCGGCCTCTATAGTGCGAATGGTACGCAGGGCCCCGTCTATACGGTAGCGTACCAGAGCCGCGTCCCTTCCCGATTCCAGGTGGATGTCCGAGGCCCCGGAACGTATCCCCCCGATGCAGATGGAATTGACCAGGTTGATCACCGGCGCGTCGTTGGCGAGCTTGTCAAGCGAAAGGCGGGAATTGCCCCGGTCGTCGCCGCTTTCCCGCCCGTCCCGGGCCGAGGCCTCCCCCATTTTGCCGCTGAGCCAGGCCGACAGCTCCCCTGTTTCCAGGCTGACAAAGGCAAGGTCTTTGCGGTGGAAATTGGAAAGCCGGTTAAGCACCCCGGGCGGCGTTTTTTTGGTGATACCTATTGTCGCGCTTTTGTCGTCTTCCCGCAGTTTGATCGCGTCCCAGGCCCCGATAAATTCCACCGGGTACTGATCCTGCCCTTCCGGTATAGGGGCGAACTGGCCCAGGCTCCCGCTTGGTATGTTCATCTGGCGTACTCCGCGGCAAGCGTCCGGTAATAGCGCTCAAGTCGCCTGTTCATGTCCCGGTCCTCCCCCTCGTCCATAACCA
Source organism: Treponema sp. (assembly GCA_031255875.1). Lineage (GTDB taxonomy): Bacteria > Spirochaetota > Spirochaetia > Treponematales > Breznakiellaceae > JAIRRR01. Next base: position 2,574 of record JAIRRR010000074.1, on the reverse strand, counting down.
GATAGGGAACAATGTAAATTACAATTTCCGTTTTTTCATTCGCGTCGGCCGATTCGCCGAACAGATTTTTGAACAGCGGTATGCTGCCCAGGCCGGGGACCTTCTTGCGCGTCTTGTCCGTGGTTTCCTTGATAAGGCCGCTCAGTATCACGGGCTTTCCGGAAAGGGTGCGTATATGGGTATTCACCACGCGCTCCGATGTGGAAGGAATCGCCGTGGAATCAATCGAAGGGTTGTTGTTCTGTTTGGAAACCGTCGCGTTTACCGACATGGTGATCATGTTGTCGCCCGACACCCAGCCGTTCAGCGCGACAATCAGGCCGGAGCTGATCTCGCGGGTTACCCCGGTACGGCTCAAATTCCCCGTACTGGCATCTACCTCGAATTCCTGGTAGCGGAAGGTGTCGGTATTTTGAAAACGGATCTCCTGGCCCGAAAGCCCGTTCAGCGTCGTGTCGGCGTAAACCTGGGCGAGATTTTCGGCGAGCTGGGCGCTCAGGTTCAGGGCGAACTGATAGCCGAACTGCGCGACCACGTCGAAGCTCAGGTTCATCACGCTGGAGAGGTTTCCCAGGAACGAGGCGCCCGGGGAAGCGCCCTCTTCCGCCCTGGAAGCGCCGAGGCTGCCGCCGAACCGCGTCTCGTTGTTTTTCATGTACTCGATAACCAGAAGCTCATAGCGGATCTGCGGCCTGGGTTTGTCTATCAGCGCCAGTTCCCGGACAAAAAGCTCGCGTTTTTCCCTTGGGCCGGTGAAAAAAAGCAGGTTGGGGTATCCCGAATCGCTTATGTCGTCTTTGGTTACCGAGGGGGGCAGATTCTTCAAAAGCTCGTCGATTTTGATGTACTTGAGTTCGACCGGATACCCTTCTTCCTTTTTATCGACCGCGCCTATATACCCGGCAAGCGCGGCAATGGTTTCCGCGGCGCCCTGGACAATGAAAGCGTTGGACTGGGGTACCACGGCGGGCGTTATGGGCAGGAGCTTCTGGGGCGCCATGGAGAGAAAATCCTCTACAGGCAGGTATTTCAATTCAAAGCGGTGATACTCCAGGCCCTCGGCGGGCCGGTCAACGCTTTCAAGGAAATTCCTGACGGGGGCTATTTCCTCGGCAGTGCCTGTCAGGATAACCGTATTGGTGTTTTTGTCGATTTTAAGCAGATTGTTCCCCGAGTATTCTGCGGGAAGCAGGGAGGGGAATTCCTGGGCCGGAATGTGGCGCAGGGGGATTATCACCGTTTCCTTTAATTTTTTCAGCACGTCCCGGCGCTGGAGTTCCACGATATAGTAGATGCCGTTGTTAAGCACATAATCGGCGTTCCCCTGTTCCAGGATAATCCTGAGCAGCCCCTCGAAATCCTTGCCGGAAAAGTAGAGATTCTCAAGAACGCTGTCGGCCTTTGTCAGCACCGAATACTCCTTCTCCCCGGCCCTGAAAAGCTCCGTAACAAGTTCCTGGAAGCGCCCCCGTTCCGCGCTTACCGAATAAAGATCGCCTTCCCGGGTTATGCGCGGAGTCCGTTCGGACGCGTCCGCCTCCCCGTTCCCGGCAGGCTGCCTGCGGATATAGTACCACGCCTCATCCTCTGTTAAAACAAAATCAGTTAATTTAAGCATGATGATATCAAGGGCTTTTTTGACTTCCAGGTTGTCAATGTCCACGCTCAGGGAAACATCCGGCAGCGGGTCGTAGAGGATCGAAGTATTGATGGTTTTCGCGAGCGCCTTGACAAGGTTTTCGATGCCGACATCCTCGGCTTTAAGGCTTACCCTGCCCCGCTCCCTGTCGTAACCGGAAAGGATCCGCGAAACGCGGATAACATTGCCGTCGCGCGTGTGGAAGAGTTTGTACCCCGACAAAAACGCATCCAGCGCTTCCATGAGATCCGAATCGCTAAAGTGAAAGGAAGCGGCCCCCCTTACCGTCTCGTCGGGCAGAATGGAAGTCCCCGAAGCCTCGGCCAGAACCATAAGAATATCGGTGATGCTCTGGTTTCTGAAGTCCATGGCTTTTATCTGCTGCGCCCCGGCCGCCGCGCAGGCAAAGAACAGCGCCGCGCAAAACCCGGCGCGGAACAAGGCGCGGAACCGGGCGCCGGGCCGGCAGAAACAACGCTTGTACAGCCCTGCCATAAATTTTCCTCCTCAATTTTGGGCCCGGCCCGGACAGAAGGCCGGGCGCGGATCCCTTTCGTCATTCGTTATATTAATAAGGGGATTCACGTGCCGTTTTGCTTTAATCGGGAGGGGATTTTTTTAAAAAAATGACATAAGTAACCGTTCCAGGAGGGTTCCGGCGCATAAAAACGGGGCAAAGGGGATGGGGAGGCGCGTCCCGTCCGGCCTGCGGAACAGCGGCGAAAGCGCGAGCCCCAGGACGGAGGCGGCCAGCAGGGCAGCCAGCACCCCCGGAAAGCCGCACACAAGCCCGATAACGGCCGCGAATTTTACATCCCCGAAGCCGAGCCCGCCCGTTCCGGACGCGACGCAGAAAAACAGCGCGAACGCGAACAGCGCGGCGGCCAGGAAAAGCAGCGCCGTTTCCGGCGCATACCGCAAACGCGCCGCCAGTA
>JAIRRR010000070.1 GCA_031255875.1 Treponema sp. | reverse complement strand
TCATTAGATAGATCCCCCACACCAGAGCCATGCTCAGAAGTGAGGGGATACCCAGCTCGTAGCGGGTAAAGATTTGATACCCCGCCATACCTGCGGCGACGATAAAGAGGATGCGGAGGGGAAAGGCCGGAACAGCGTTTCCCTTTTCTCCGCTCGACGGCCCCATACGACGGAAGATGAAGTCGATGAAAAGCAGGGCATAGACCGGCACGAATACCATGCCGATAACGGTGAGAAAGGCGGTGAGAAAGTCGCTGTACCGTTCCACCGGGAACAGGGCCGATACGATCAGCGTAAAAAGCCCCGCCCCCAGGAGGGACAGCCGATCCCGGTTTTGCCAGAACTTCGCCTTTAGGCCCCCGGGCTTGTCCTTTTTCCCGGCCCTCGTCTTCCCGGAGCCGGTGAGCTGACCCAGGGAGACCACCGCGGAGTAGAGATCCAGAAAGGCGGTAGTCAGGGTGGAAAACAGTACCACGGCACAGGCGACAAGGCGGAAACGGCTCCCGGCGATGAAGGCGAATATGTCCCCGCCGCCCCGCAGACTTATAAAAAGCCCCAGCGCGTACATCAACACGCTCCCGATGAAGTAGCCGACAAATGGCATGAGCGCCGCCGTAACAGGCCCGTCCGCCTTGCGGGAATAGTCCCCCACCAGGGGCAGCCAAGAAACGGGCATGGCAATGGAAAGCTCAATGGCCAGCATAAGGCTCATGGAGCTGCCCCCGCTTTCCGTCCCGGCTCCCGACCCGCTTCCCGCCGTGCCCCTCATTCCGGCGGCCTCCGCGAACAACACGATGCAGAGCAGCGCCAACAACGCCACGATAAGGCTGTGTATACCCTGACCTACCGGGCTGCCGAACATGAGGGCCCAGATCAGCGCCAGCAGGGCGAGGATCAGCGCGGCCAGGGGGAAGGGAATAGCCGGGATCAGCCCCGTCAGGGCACTCCCTGCCTGCACGACCATGACGATTGTCCAGCCCAAAAGCTGTACCACGTTGCAGAGGGCGATGATCCCGCCGCCTCCGGAACCGAAACTCTCCGCCACGCTCTCCATAGCGCTTTTCTTGCCGATAAAGGAGATGTACCCGGCGTAGGCCAGAAAACCTGCGCCGATCAGATGCCCGGCAAGGATAGCCCCAAGCCCCCCGGCAAACCCCAGCGGCGCCAGCATACCTCCGGTAAAAATCTCGGAGATGGAAATCGCAGCGCCAAGCCAGAGCAGCAACATGGGTATCTTTTTCATACTTCCTCCTTATTTAGCAGCCTTTCGCCGCCCGAAACCCCCGCGAAGGGGCACTGTAGCCTGTTGCGTCAATACAAAAAAACGCCTACCCGGAATATCCGGCGAAGGCGTTTAATACGGTCGTATCCTTAGGAACCGTGCGGAAGGAACACTGCCCGATCCGCGCCGTAAAACTTCCCTACGCCGGCATTATCCGGATCAGGTAATGAGGGTTAAAAGCGTTTATGCCGCTTTCTCTCAGCCGGAACCATCCGGCACCCCGCGTTTTTTATACGCGGACATAATCCCCGCCGCCGCTTCCAACCGACTCGCCAGCCTCCAAATCGACATCATTCCTCATCCCTCATTCGTCCGCAAGGACGCTCCACACGCCCCCTAGCAAAGCTCACTCGCAAGCCCACTCCCCCGGACAACTCGCCAGCTTCCTCGCCACTGGATTGCTTCAGGGCGAAGGCTTTGGCTTCCGCGAAGTCTGCTCCTTCCATGCCGCCCGCTTCGCAGGCGGAATCGCCCCTCGCAATGACGCTCTCCCAGCCGACTCGCCAGCCCCCAAATCGACATCATTGCTCATTACTCATTCGTTTACCAGCCAGCCCCCCGGCTGACTCGCCAGCTCCCTCGCCAAACTCACTCACAAGCCCCCTGGACCTTGCCCCATCTGGCAGATACAAGGATAAGCAAGCGGTAGAACGGGGAAAGGAGAGGAAGAGCAGGGAAAGAAAACCCGGGGACGGCGTGCGCACACGCGGGAATTCAAGGCCGGGGCGGCAGCCCTGGCACAGAAGACGGTGTTATGGGAGGATAAACATGGACAAACTGCTTAATATGCTCGTTATTTTCATAAACGAGCGGGTACGGGCCTGCAAAATCTCTCTTAAAACGGAAGAAAAAAGCAGGGAGATAGCGTATTTGCAGGGGAGGATAACGGGTTACAGGACGCTTCTGTATTTTTTGAAAGCGCATTTTGAGCTAACCACTTCGTTTATCGAAGACTCCGGCGAAAGCCCTGCGGATATTAAAAGCCTGACAAACGGCGAAATAAGAGAGCTTTCCATCACTGTCGAGGGTCTTGGGATTTCCGATAACTGGGCGAATCTCATCGCCGCCATCAATCAAAGATAAGGAAGAATTAAAATCGTTTCTTTTGCACGAGGCGGAAAGTGCCCGCGACTTGTACGTGTCGCGGGGGAACTACGGTGCGCTTGTCTGTTATGAGCGTTTGTTTTCGGACATTCAGAAAGAAGACGACCGTCGCGAGCAGGAACTTCCGTTTGATGACGGCGAGAAGTCGGCGGGCGAATGACACTGCGAAAGCACCAGCGCGAGATAGTCGATGTCTGCCGTGAAATACTTGCCGGCGAGCCGGTCAGGGAAATAATTCTGTAAGTCACTCCCGGAGGTGGCAAGTCTTTCGTGCCGAAAAAATAGCGTTCCTCGGTTACGTGTCGGGCGAGCCTTTTCTTGGCAGCCTTACCGCGCGGCGGGTTATACGGTACTCGCGCGGCGACGCCATACGGGAAATAACCGGCAAATACCCCGATCAGTTGAAACCGGATTTCGCCCTATGGACACGGGAAGCGGTTAAATTACTGATACGGCAAAAATACGGAATCGATATGCCGGTACGGACAGCGGGGGAATATTTAAAGCGCCGGGGGTATACGCCGCAAAAGCCGGTACGGTACGCCTATGAGCGGGATCCCGTAAA
>JAIRRR010000058.1 GCA_031255875.1 Treponema sp. | reverse complement strand
TCCGGGCCGAAGCTGGCCCCCGCGAGGGCGTTGTAAAGCTCGCGGAGCTGCGGCTCTCGGCTGAAGAGCCTGACGAAAACGGTGTCTTTGTATTTTCTGTTCATACCTAATATATGGGTACAATCTGCTGTTTTGCTTTAACCGGCGCACGGCGGCGGCAATTTTTTCGCGTAAATAGATTGCCGCCGGGCAGGCCGGGGCAAATTGCGGCTTTCGGGGGCTTTCCGCAGATAGAAGCGGGAGGGACGCCCGGCTGCCAAAAAAACTCAATTTTTCTTCCAAAATTAAAGCAAAACGGCGTCTCCGACCCATAGTACTTTATGGAGGAACTACATGCAGATTATGGCGTATTCCCCGTACGGGGCCGACGGAATTATTATCCGGGTTGAGGCGGATATACGCCGGGGTATTCCCGGGGTGGATATTACCGGGCTTGCGGAAGGCGCGGTCCGGGAGGCAAGGGAGCGGGTCAGGGCGGCCTTCAGGAATTCCGGGTTCGCCTTCCCGCAGGACAGGGTGCTTATCAACCTGGCGCCGGCCGGCGTGAGAAAAGACGGGGCCGCCCTGGATTTGCCCATTGCCCTGGCGGTGATGCTGGCGGCGGAAGACCTTGTCCCCCCGCCGGATTCCGGAAGCCCGGCGGGCATCATGGTCCTGGGCGAGCTGGAACTGTCGGGCAGGCTGCGCCCGGTGCGCGGGGTGATCGCCGCCGTTGACGCGGGCCTCCGCGCGGGCATAGGCGGCTTTATCGTGCCGGCGGAAAACGCGCGGGAGGCGGCGATCATGGCGCCCGGCAAATTCGCCGCGCCCGGGACATTGTCCGAGGCGGCGGGCCTTCTTTCCGGATTCACCGGCGCCTTTTCAGCCGCAGCCCCGCCCGGGCCGGGCCGCCCGGATTCGGGCGGCCGGGGGAACCGGCCCTCCCTGGCCGCCTATACGGCGGTACGGGGCCAGGGGCGCTACAAGCGGGCCATGGAGATCGCCGCCGCTGGGGGGCACAATCTCCTGGTTTTCGGGCCGCCCGGGGCGGGCAAGACCATGCTTGCCCGGAGCATGCCCGCCATTCTGCCGCCGCTTACCAAGGCCGAGGCGGTGGAAGCGACCCGGATCCACAGCCTGGCGGGGAGCTTCCTGGGAAACGGCGGAACGCATAATGCCGGGGAGGCGCGCGGGGAGGATCAGTCGCCGGGTGAAAATATCAGCCTTATCACCTACCCGCCGTTCCGCTCGCCGCACCATTCGGCCAGCGCCGAAGGCATTCTGGGCGGCGGCAAGTACGTGCGCCCCGGGGAGATCAGCCTGGCCAACTTCGGCGTGCTGTTCCTGGACGAAGCCCCGGAATTCCGCGCCAACGTGCTGCAGGCCCTGCGGGAGCCGCTGGAGGACCGGGTGATTACCATTTCCCGGGCAGAGGGCCCGGTCCGGCTTCCGGCCGATTTCCAGCTCCTCCTGGCCGCGAACCCCTGCCCCTGCGGCCGTTTCGGCCTGAGGGAGAAGGCGAACCGGGCCGGGCAGGCCGGCTGCTTCTGTACCCCGGAGGAAATTCACCGCTACTGGCGGAAATTTTCCGGGGCGTTTCTCGACCGGATAGAGCTGCGGGTCGCGGTGCTGCCGCCCGAGGCGGGCCGGCTGGATCAAAACAGCGAAGAACCCGCCGAAGCTGCCGCGCGGAGGGTGTTGCAGGCGGTGCGCGTCCAGCGGGAACGGTTCAGGGGTTCGGGGATTCGCCGGAACGCGGGGATGACGCCCGATCTTGTAGGCCGGTACTGCGCGCTCGCGCCGGAAGCCCGGAAGGCCCTTCACCTGGCTGCGGAAAAATTCCGGCTTTCGGCCCGGGCTTACCACGGCAGCCTGCGGGTCGCCCGGACAATCGCGGATCTGGAGGGCTGCGAAACCATCGGGAGCGGCCATATCCTGGAGGCGATCCAGCACCGCCGCATGGGAGACGATCCCTATGACATCCTTTCCGCAGGCCGGTAAAACCGGCAGTTCGTCGCGCAAGGGATAGGAGGGGTGCGCGCCCCGCAGGGGCGAAAGCAGACCCGGCGCGGAGCGCCGGGGCCGGAGCGAAGCGGAGCCCCGGATAGCCCGGTTTTTTGCGGCGCGGCCGCAAAAAATGCGCCCAACATATATGCGATAACCGGAGCCTTCCAAACCGGGAATTGCCGAACGTCAAAACGGCGTATCCCGGGGCCGCGCCTCCCGGTCAGGGGAAGGCGAGTTCGGGGATGGCGGCCAGGACGGCCTCGTCGATTTTGCGGCCGCCGGCGCTGAAGCCGAGTTTCCGGCCCGGGCGGGATTCGCCGTGGAAGTCGCTCCCCCAGGTGATGCGCAGCCCCAGCTCCCTGCCCAGGGTTTCAAGCCGTTTGCAGATGCAGGGTTTGGCGGCGGGATGCCAGGCTTCGATGCCGTCCAGGCCCCGCCCGGCGAGTTCCTGTATCAATGCCGGCAGCCGGCCCCAGGCTACGTAGAGGGAAAGGGGATGGGCCAGCACGGCCAGGGCGCCGGATTCCCTGACGAGCGACAGGGCCTGGGCGAGGCCGAGCCCTTCCCTGGGGAAGTAGAAAGGCCGGCCTTTGCCCAAAAAGCGGGAAAATGCCTGCTCCCGGTTTTTCACTATTCTGCGGCGTATCAGGATGTCCGCGATATGGGGCCGGCCGACGGATCCGCCGCCCGCAAAAGATTCCAACTCGTCGTAATCTACCTTGACGTTCAGTTCTTCAAGTTTTTCAAGTATTTTCCTGTTCCGGGTTTCCCGGGAACGCGCCAGATAATCTATCGCGTCAAGAAAAGCCGGGGACGGCCGCGTAACGCCCAGCCCTAAAAGGTGGAATTCCCCGGAGGGGACGACGGACAGGGCGTCCCTGCCGCAGCTTATTTCGAATTCGATGCCCGGAATAAAGCCGATGTTCTGCCGCCTTGCCTCTTCGGCGGCCTCTTCGATCCCGCCTATGGTATCGTGATCGGTCAGGGCGAGAGCGCTGAGGCCCCGTTCCCTGGCCGCGCGGACAAGGGCGGCGGGGCTTAAAGTGCCGTCGGAAGCGGTGGAATGGGTGTGCAGATCGATCACGGCCGGCCGTTTCCCCGGGCGAAGGGGCGGCCCGCCGGCCGCCGTGCAGTGGCTGTTGCCATAACCCGGAGTCTACATCATTTTTCTTTTTTGATCAGGCGGGCCGGCAACAGGCCGGCGGCGGCAATTCCCGGTTCGGACAAACGACGGGAGAAATTGCCCGCGAACGATGCCGGGCGCGGACGGCACCGGGCGCCGGCCCGGAAACCCCGCGAAAGGCGGAACGGGTGTTTACAAAAGGGCAAATCTGACGGTATTCTTAATATTAAAGGAAAATGGCGGGAGCTTGAATGCCGAAGACACTGCAATACCAGCCGAAGTCGGTTATTTATTTTCAGGGCGACAGCGCGGACAAGATATTCCTTCTCCAGAAGGGCACGGTGAACATCGCCTACCAGGAAATTGAAACAGGCAAGGATATCCACGAGAAGGTACAGGCCGGGGAATTTTTCGGGGTAAAGTCCGCCCTGGGCAAGTACCCCCGGGAAGAAACCGCCATAGTCATAAACGAAAGCACGCTTATGGTTTTTACGGTGCCGGAATTTGAACAGATGGCCTCCGCCAATACCCGGATCGTCCTCAAGATGCTCAAGGTGTTTTCAACCCAGATGCGGCGGGTCCACAAGCAGCTGTCCGGCCTGACAGATTCCGGCGCGCGGAATCCGGAAATAGGGCTCTTCCATCTCGGCGAGTATTATATTAAAAACAAACGTTTCTCCGAAGCCCGTTATGTTTGTTCCAGATATCTCACCTATTACCCTGCGGGCCAATTCGCCGACAAGGCTTCCAAATACCTTGAGGCTGCGGAAATCTATCTGAAAAAATACGGCAGGGCTACGCCGGCCGCGGCGGCGGACGGCAAGCCGGCCGACAATGCCGGGGCTTACGCCAGGGCGTCGAGCGCCTTTTCCCAAAAAAAGTACCAGGAAGCCTTTGCCGCCTTCAAAAAAATCGCGGCCGCCGCTTCTGATTCCGAATACGCGTCTAAAAGTTCTTTTGACATGGGCCGCTGTATCTTCTTTATGGGAAAATACGAGGAGTGTATTAAGTACTATACCCAATTGCTGGTGAAGCATCCCAAACACCCCCGTATGGGGGACATACTGTTTTTTATGGGCCAATGTTACGAAAAAATGAATCAAAGGAAGCAGGCGGCGCTGCTCTATAAAAAAGCCGCCGCCCTTTCCGGAAACAGTAATTCAGACGCCAGGGCAAGGGCGGAAAAAGCCCTTGCCGTTATGGGGGTTTAAGGTGGCGGCTATGGATCTGGACGCGTTCAGCCGTTTTGCCCGGGACTACGCGCCCGGCGAGATAATTTTTTCCGAATACGAGCCGGGCGACACCTTTTATATGATCCAGTCGGGCCGGGTAGAATTGGTAAAAATGTTCGGCCAGGTAGAAAAAATACTGGACATTATCGGCCCTTCGGAGATGTTCGGGGAAATGGCGATTCTTGAAAGCGCCCCCCGATCGGCTACCGCCATAGCCCTGGACGCCGTAACGGTTCTGGAATTCAACCACAAGAATTTTGAAATCCTGATGATGGGAAATCCCCAAATCGCCCTCCGGCTTCTCAAGATATTCGCCAAGCGCATATACGATTCCAAACGGCGCTTTATGATCCTGACCCTTCCTGACCCGCAGGCGAAGATCGCCGACGTATTCCTGATGCTGGACGAAACCACCCCGGATTTGGAGCGCTGGGACGAAAGCCGGGAATTCAAGACCACCGTGGATGATATTGCCCGCTGGGCCGGGATGAACATTGCCCAGGCCAAGGAAATTATCAGCCACTTTGTCGCCCAGCACCGCATGGAAATCTTCTCCGACAAGATCAGGATAAAAAACATCAACGACTTTTCCCGGTTCGTAAACACCCAGCGCAAGAAATAGGGCCGGCGCGGCCCCGGTTTTGGAACAGCCCCGCCTTTCCGTAGGATGCGGGGAATTGGGGGCCTTTACAAAACGCCTTGTAAATGGGATACTGCGGAGGTGTCAGACTTCTTGAAGGATAATAACAGCGGCAGCGGGGAAAACGCCGCAGGCCCGCATACGGCCCAGGAACTGCCCGGGCCGGCGGCGGGCGCCGACGCGGCGGCCAGGCTGGGAACGGAAAGCATAGGGAAACTGCTCCTGCGTTTTTCGATTCCGGCCATCAGCGGGATGCTGGTAAACGCCCTTTACAATGTTGTGGACCGGGTGTTCGTCGGGCGCGGGGTAAACGAACTCGCGCTGGCCGGGCTTTCCCTGGTAATGCCCCTCATGACCATCAGCATGGCGTTCGCGATGCTTTTCGGCGTAGGTTCCGCCAACCTCATCTCCATGCGCCTGGGCCAGGGAAAGCGGAAGGAAGCGGAAAACGCGCTGAACCACTGTTTCTGGCTTCTGGCGGCGGCGGGCGTTCTGATCATGATCGCGGAGCTTGCCTTTCTCGACTTTATCCTGTCGCTGCTGGGAGCCCAGGAGGGGAGCGTCGCCCTGGGTTACGCGCGAAGGTACTACCGCATCATCCTCTACGGCCATGTGTTCATGACGATGGGCTTTGGCTTTTCCCACTGCACCAGGGCCCAGGGTTTCCCCGTCATATCCATGATCGGCATGTTTATCGGCGCGGGGATGAACATGATCCTGGACCCGCTGTTTATCTTCGTTCTCGGCTGGGAAGTCGAGGGGGCCGCCATAGCGACTATTATCTCCCAGTTCGCCTCGGCGGTCTGGGTACTGGCTTTCAGTGCCGGAAAGAAAGCGGTGATCAAACTGCGGTTCGCGGACTTCCGGCCTTCAATGCAGATGGCGTTACAGATAATGGTCTTCGGATCGGCGCAGTTCCTGCTGCAGTTTGTCATGTCCGGAGTCCAGCTGCTCTACAATACGAGCATGGGCTGGTACGGCGCGGAAGGCCTTGGGGTCAGCAACGGCGGCGACATCGCCCTGTCCGGCCTCAACATAGCCGGCTCCATCCTGATGCTAATTCTGATGCCTATATTCGGCATCAACCAGGGCGCCCAGCCTATCCTGGGCTATAACTACGGCGCGAAAAAATTCGGGCGGGTGCGCAAAGCCTACCTGGGCGCGGTCGGGGCCGCTACCATCATCTGTACCGCGGGCTTTATCGCCGTCCAGGGTTTCCCGCGCTTCCTGGTAAGCATCTTCGCCCCGGACGGCAGCGACGCGCTGCTGCGATTCACCCCGGCCGCGATACGGATACAGATGCTCCTGCTTCCCCTCGCGGGATTCCAGATTGTGTCCAGCAATGTTTTTGTTGTTACCGGCCGGCCCAGGATATCGATCTTCCTGTCCATGCTGCGCCAGTGCATCGCGCTTATTCCCTGTATGCTTATCTTCGGCCGCGTCTGGGGCCTCTACGGGGTAGTGGCTTCCGCCCCGGCCGCAGACGGTTTTTCGTTTATACTAACGGCAATACTGATATTCTTCGAACTGAAAAAACTGCGCGCGGCGGACTGATCCGGCTGCGCGGCGAAACAGGCCGCCGCTATTCCGGTCTTGCGAGCCTACTGTTCGGCCTGCTGCCATTCGTAGAGGAAGCGGAGGGCGTATTGCTGTATGCCGCCGAAGTAGGTATCGATAAACGAAACAAGGTCTTTCCCCGTGTAGCGGTAGTGCCAGCTTTCCCAGCGGTACCCGGTAACAGGCTCATAACCGTCGGGGAAAGAGAGGGACCAGCCGAAACGGCCGGCATTGTCCAGCACCCACTTCCCCCCCGCAGTGGCGGCAAAGCTGTCGTCGATCGGGGCGAAGTCCAGCGCCAGCCCTGTCTGGTGCTGGCTGCGGCCCGGGCGGGCGGATTCGCGGTCGGCGGCTTCCTGCCCCAGTTCCCCGGCGACGCGGTTGTAGACTTCCACCTGGTAGTCGTAGGAGCGGTAAGTAGACCCCACGGTGAGTATGACGCCCTCGGCCTTCGCGGCGGCGGCCATTTCCTCCAGAGCGTCCGCAGCGGCTTTGCGGAGCAGGAGGCCGTTGCGGCTTATGCGGTAGGAGTCGCCGCCCTCAATGCCGGCGAGCGAAACCAGGTCGTCCGGGACATAGCCCGGGGGCAGGGGGTGGTTCTTGTCAACCAGGGCGCAGAGGAAGGGGTCGCCCGCGAGGCAGGTCAGGAGATCCAGGATAAACGAAGGGCCTTCCAGCGCCGCGTCCATGATTTTTAGGGCCATGTCGTCGGGGATTTCCGCCGCGCTCAGCATACGGTCAAGGAATTCGTCAAAAACAGCGTTGGTGTCGCGCTCGGCAAGGAACTGCTCCAGTTCGTCGTAAGCGCCCTGCTCCTCCGTAATTCCGGGGGAGGGGGGAAGGGCTTCCCGCCTCGCGCAGGAACCTGAAAACGCCGTAAACAGGGCAAGAAAAACAAAAATGGAAACCGGCGCTTCCTTCCCGGAACCGTCAAAGGCGCGCATACTGTATTACCGGCGGCTGATGGCGGCGTAAAGATTCTCTTCGGCAAAAAGCGCGGCGAGATCCTGGGCCATGGCGCGGGTAAAGTACAAAGTAACCTGGGCGGAACTGTTCTTGGTATTAACGTAGGTATCTTTCGCCTCGCCCTGGGTGACGGTAAAGTAGGGGTTACGGTCCTTAAAAAGATAGCCGAAATCAAGGCGGGACCGGCCCCTGGCGCGGTTGGAAAAACTCAGCGCCCACCAGTGTATCAGTATTTCGGCCTTTCCGTAGGCATTGCGTTTGCCGGAGGTCAGGAAACCCGTGGGCAGATTGCGGGCTTCATAGTCGGTTTCGTACTGGGCAAGGGCTTTGATAAAAGTTTCCCGGGCCCCGGCCGTCCAGAACTGCCGGTTATGGACCGCGCCGGCGGACTGGAATTCCAGCGCAACTATGTCGTTCGCGCCGTCGTAAACGGCGACGGCGTCCTGCTTGCTGACCGCCGAGGAAAACGCCTTGGTGATCCCCACCTCGACATTTCCCAGGGTGACGGAACCGGTACCGGAATCGTCCGCCAAAAAATCATCGTTTTCGTCAAAAGAAGCGGCTTTATTGGAAGCGCACGAGGCGTTCGCCAGAACGAGGATAACAAGCAGCGGGAAAAAATGTACTTTCATTTCTTACCCATAGCACAAAAACGGGAAATTTGCAAGTGCCTAAATCCCGAAAAATTTTTGGGTCGCGGCGAATGTTTCCGCCGCAAGCTGTTCCGCGTCTTTCCCGGCCTTCGCGGCAATCGCCCGCAGGATGTGGGGCAGATGCCGGGGCTCGTTGCGCCCGCTCCGGCCGCCGCCCGCGCCCGGCCCGCGCGGAAGATCCCTGGGCAAAAGGAACGGCGCGTCGGTTTCCACCAAAAGCCGGCCGGCGGGGATCTCCCCGGCAAGGTCCCACAGGCGGGCCCCCCGCCTTTCGTCGCAGAACCAGCCGGTAATGCCGATATAGGCCCCCAGGGAAAGATAGCTTTCCAGCTCGCGCCGGCTTCCGGTAAAACAGTGGACCACGAAATTCCCGATGCCTGCGGCGTGCTGTTTCAGCATGGCGGCAAAGTCGCCAAACGCGCCGCGCTCGTGGAGGAAGAGGGGCATGCCGAGTTCTGCGGCAAGCCCGATCTGCTTTTCAAACCAGAGCCTCTGGACAGGGCGGGGGGAAAAATCCCGGTCATAGTCCAGCCCGCATTCACCGACAGCGATTACTGTTTCCCTCCCGGCCAGCTCGCGCAGGGCCGCCAGCGTCCCGCTGCCGCAGCTTTTCGCGTCATGGGGGTGTACCCCGGCCGTCGCGTAGATTCTGCGCGCCCCGCCCGGCAGCGCGGGGAAAGAGCCGGCGTAATCAGCCGCTTCCCGGCTCGCCCCGACGCTGGTGCCGGTAATGACAAGCGGCGACACGCCCGCAGCTTCCGCCCGGGCAACAACTTCCGCGCGGTCGCGGTCAAACGAGCGGTGCGTCAGGTTGACGCCTATATCGGCAAGTCGCATAGCATACCGTCCATCGCCTTGAGTATACGCCGCTTTACCGCCCCGGAGTTCCCGGTAAATTCCGCGACACGCCCGCGCATAACCCGGCGGTCCGAGTGAATGCCGTAGGGGCAGGTGCAGACGGCCCGGGCAATATCCAATTCCTCCGCGCAGGCGATTATCTGCTTTTCCTCTACAAGGCCCAGGGGCCGGACAAGGCTTACCGGGTACTTCCGGTACTTGAGGAGCACGGGCATTGCCAGCAGCTCCCCCTTGGCGGTCATATTCATAAAAAAAGTTTCGATAATATCATCAAGATGATGGCCCAGGGCTATCTTGTTGAAGTTGTGTTCCATGGAATATTTGAGCAGCTCCGTCCGCCTCTGGGTAGAACACCAGTAACAGTTCATCTTCCTCCCCGGCTTGAGCCTCCCTATGACCGGCACAAAAATATCCGTAAACGGAATTCCCCATCCTTCAAGCCGGGAACGGAGCGCCGTTTTCTTGCAGCACGAGCAGAAATCGCTTGAGACGTGGAGCGCTTCCAGTTCGTAGTTCCGCTTTAACGCGGGGCGCAGCGAGGAAAGCGCCCAGGCCATGACCGTGGAATCCTTGCCCCCCGACACGGCGATGAGGATGCGGTCCCCTTCGGCAACAAGGCCCTTTTCCAGGATCATCCTGGCGGCAAGTTTCCGCACCGCCTCGGCCGCCGGCGCCCTGCGGAGAAAGCGGTCAGCCACGGGCGGGAACGCCCCCGGAAGACAACGCCGCTGCGGCAACGGGGACAGCGCCGGCATTAACAGCAACGCCGTTACCCGCAGATCCGTGGCAGCGGCCGTAGATGTCCCGCAGGACAAGGCTCGCCAGAATCATGCCGGCGGCGGCGGTAACCGTAACGGCGCTGCCGTTAATAACTTTTTTGGAACTGCACCATTCGACGGCCCGGCCGTCTTCCCCTGCCCCGCAGGGCGCGAGGGAATCGCGGGACCGCGAAGGGCACAGACACCGCGCCGTACCGCAGGCGGCCTCCGCCCCGGTATCCAGGGGGAGCTTCTCGTCGCTGTAGACCACGGTAAAAGAGCCGGTAAAGTCCCGCTTTCTAAGGCCCGCCCTGACCAGCCGGGCCAGGGGGCATCCTTTTGTTTCCCAGATACCGGCGGTTTTAAGCCGGGTAGGGTCGAGTTTCTGCGCCATCCCCATGGAAGAAAAGAGCGGGACGCGCGCGCGATCGCAGTATTCGATAAGGTCGAGTTTGTTGGACAGGCTGTCGATGGCGTCGATCACGTAATCCGCCCTTTCAATGCCGAAGCCCCCGGCGCTCTCCCGGCAGAAAACCCTGCCATACGGGACTACCTCGCAGCGGGGGTTTATCTCCAAAAGCCTTTTCTTAAGCGCCTCTGTTTTAAATTCCCCCACGGTGGCGCTTGTGGCCTGCGCCTGCCGGTTAATATTGGTAATGCAAACCGTGTCCGAATCAACGATAGCGATGCGCCCTATGCCCGAACGGACTAGGGCTTCCGCGCACCAGCTTCCCACGCCCCCGACGCCGAAAACAACAACCCGGGTGCCGCCCAGCGCGTCCAGGGTTTCCCGCCCGGTAAGAAGGGCGAGGCGCTGAAAAATCGGATTGACCGCCATGGGAAACAGTCTAACATGCCGGGGGTATCGTGGTAAACAACCGCAGGCAGCCATGAAAGAACCGGCGCGCCCGCCCCCCCGGGGCATCGGCCTCGGGGAACGGTTCCTCGGCGTATTCCCCAAACAGGCATATCCTGCTAGACTCACGGTATAAGCCTTACGGCCTGTCAGCTTGTCATAGGGGGTGTGCCATGAAAACTACACTGAAGATCGACGGGATGTCCTGCGAGCATTGCGTGCGTCACGTTACCGAGGCGCTCAAGGGCGTGGCGGGGGTCACTTCCGCCAGGGTGGACCTGGAAAAGCAGTCCGCCGAGGTGGAACACGGGGACTCCGTAAGCCCGGACGCGCTCAAGGCCGCAGTGGAAGAAGCGGGCTACGAAGTGGCCTAGCAGCCTGCCGGAGCCCGCGGCCCTTCCGTTCCATGCGCGGCCGGGGCCTCCGGCAACGCGACCATTTGACAGTTACCAAAAAATGAAATATACTGTTACGAGTGTCGAATACATTTCTATTATTTATGGAGGTTTAGAATGAAGAAGTTTGTGCTTGCTTTGGCAATGGCGGCGGGTCTTTTTGCCGCGCTGATTCTGACGGGCTGCCAGCGCAGAGACGGAGCGGCCGGCGGCGGCGAGCAGCAGTCGGGCGGAAGCGCGGCGGTCAGCGCTCCCCAGATCGCCCTGCTTATGCGGAACATGGACGAGCAATTCCTGAAGGATTACTCCGACAATGTCCGGAAGCTGGCCCAGGAAAAAGGCGTGGACCTGAACGTCCAGGATGCCCGGAGCGACGGCGCTACCCAGCTCACCCAGCTCCAGACTCTGCTCAACCAGGGTTACAAATATTTTGTAATAGTTCCCGTGGTATCCGAACTCTCGGAGCAAATGAACCAGCTTATCCAGGAAAAGGACGGGGCTGCGGCCTATTCCAATATCCAGCCTACTACCGATTCCCTTAAGGTGGGGAAGAACTTCTTCTTCGCCTCGTCCCCGGAATTTGTGGGCGGCCGCTACCAGGGCCAGCTTATCGCGGACTACTTTGACAAAAACGCCGACAAGGCGCCCGGCAAAACCCTGGACATGATCCTTATTCTGGGCCAGCTCGGGCATCCCGCCCAGGTAAACCGGGAAGCGGGGCTTTTGGCGGAACTTAAGACCCGGGGCTATACGGTAAACGTGGTCGCCCGCGATACCGCCAACTGGACCCCGGACCAGTCCCAGCAGAAAATGGACGCGTGGATCGCGGCCTACCGGGGCCAGTTCAACGTAGTCGCGGCCCAGAACGACGGCATGGCCCTTGGCGCGGTGGAATCCCTTATCCAGAACGGCCTTACCAAGAGCGACGCGAGCGACGGGACCATACTTACGGTCCCGGTCTACGGCATCGACGCCACCCAGGACGCCATCAACTCCATGAAGGAAAACAAGCTCTTCGCGACGGTCCTTCAGGACGCGGTGGGCCAGTCGGCGGCCGCCTTTGACGTGATCCACCAGGTTGCCACCGGGGCCTACAGGGCCGGCAATCCCGCGGGCGGGACCCCTGCGGCCACCACGCCCATCGACGAAGCGCCGGCCAATGACGCTTCCATCATCGGGCAGTGCTACCTGGTGCCTTTCGTCCCGGTAGACAAAGATTCGGATTATTACAAGTCCCACTAGCAGTTTGTTGCGCTTCGCGCATAAAATCGCCGATTAGGCGATTTTTCACCTTCCAAACTGCGTCGAACCGAAGGTTCGCAGCACGCCGGATAATCGGGATTTTTGCGTTACTGATGGCGCAAAAATCCACCAGTGCGACAGGCTGCCAGGTTTTTTAGCGGGTAAAAATTACCGGCCGGTTCTTCGGCGGCCGGGCGGCGGATAGGGGGAAACACCGGCTGGCAGTCCGGCCGGCCTTTTCCCGGCCCGCGCCGCCCGGCGCTGCGGATACCGGCGATTTTTTAGGGAGCGGCGATGGAAGACACAGCCCCTGTTCTGGAAATGGTCGGGGTTACCAAACAGTTCCCCGGGGTTCTGGCCCTGGATGATGTAACGTTCCGGGTCAGTCCGGGGACGGTACACGCCCTTATGGGAGAGAACGGCGCCGGCAAGTCCACCTTGATGAAGTGCCTCTTTGGAATTTACCGGATGGACGCCGGTAAAATAACGCTCGGCGGGAAGGAATGCCGCTTTAACAGCGCCGCCGACGCCATGCGCGCCGGCGTGTCCATGATCCACCAGGAATTGTCCAATGTGCCCGAAAGATCGGTGGCCCAGAATCTATGGCTGGGCCGGGAGCCGGTGAACGGCCTTCATTTGATTGACCATAGAAAAATGCTCGAGGATACCAGGGGCCTGCTCAGAAGCCTCAAGTACGAGTTCGATCCCGGCGCACGGATGAGCACCCTCTCCATAAGCCAGCAGCAGGGCTGCGAGATTGCCCGGGCTGTTTCGTATAACGCGTCCATCGTAGTCATGGACGAGCCTACCTCATCGTTAACCGAAAACGAAGTTGCCCATCTTTTTGAGATTATCCGGGATCTCCGGCAAAAGGGCGTGGCGATTATATATATTTCCCACAAAATGGAGGAAATTTTCCAGATTGCCGATCTTGTTACGGTAATGCGCGACGGCAAGGCAATCGGCACCTACCCCATCGCGGAAATCGACAGCAACAGGCTCATCTCCCTGATGGTGGGCCGGGACATTACCCACCGCTTCCCGCCGGTAGAATCGGCTGTCGGGGAAGTCTGCCTCAGGGTGAAGAACCTTACCGCGCTGAATCCCCGTTCCTTTAAGGACATCAGCTTCGATCTGCGCGAGGGGGAGATCCTGGGGCTGGGGGGCCTTGTGGGCGCCCAGCGCACGGAGCTTGTGGAGTCTATCTTCGGGATCAGGGCGGTGGCGTCCGGGGAAGTCCTGGTAAAGGGCAGGCCCATCAGGAAACTTACCCCGCTTAACGCCATCAACGCCGGCATAGGGCTTGTAACCGAAGACCGGCGCAGCACGGGCATCTTCCCCCTGCTGGACGTGACGGTGAATACCACCATCCCGTCCCTGGGGAAATACCAGAACAGGATCGGGCTTCTGGATCACAAGCGCCTCGCGCAGATGGCGAGGAACCAGAACGAGCAGCTCAGGACCAAGACCCCTTCCATGTCTACCATGATCCAGAACCTTTCCGGCGGAAACCAGCAGAAGGTAATTTTGAGCCGCTGGCTTATGACCCTGCCCGACATCCTGATTATGGACGAGCCGACCCGGGGGATCGACGTGGGGGCCAAGTACGAAATTTACACCATCATGGCGGAACTGGTAAAACAGGGCAAGGCCATTATCATGGTCTCCAGCGAGATGCCGGAACTTATCGGCATGAGCCACCGGGTCCTGGTGCTTTGCGAAGGCCGCCTCACCGGGACCCTTGCGAAGGAAGAGGCAACCCAGGAAGAGATTATGCGTTACGCCACCAGGTTTATCAAGGAATTTGTGTGAACGCCCCGCGTTCGCGTCCGATTGAAGGCCGGCGGCAATGCCGCCGCTTTTTATAGAGGTTTAGTTTATAGAGGTTTTTTATGAAAGAGATAAAATGGAAGCAGTTTTTGAGCAAGTACACCACCTTTGTCACCTTTGTTGTACTGCTTTTCGTGCTGGCGATCCTTACCCGCGGGCGGGCCCTTACCTGGGATTCCATAAAGACCCTGATCATTGCCGAGGCGGTGCGGGCCTTCGCGTCCCTGGGCGTCGGGATGATCATCATCACAAAGGGCATCGACCTTTCCATCGGGTACGTGGTATGCCTGACCGCCTCGGTGGCGGCCTCGTTCGCGCAGATTCCTACCTACGAGACAGCCCTCTACTACGGCCATTCCTTCCCCCTGATAGTGCCCATTGTGGCGGGCATAGCCGCAGGCGGCGTCTTCGGGCTTTTCAACGGCGTCCTTGTCGCCTACGGGAAACTGCCCCCGTTTATCGCGACCCTGGGGACCATGTCCATTGCCCGGGGAATCCAGCTTATCTACACCAAGGCCGCGATCGTAAGCTCCCTTACCCCCGCGTTCAAGACCATAGCCCAGAATTCCTTCGGCCCCTCCTTCTTCCAGATTCCCTTCCTGGGCGTCTACGTGCTTGTCATAGCCATGGTCATCTGGGTATTGCTGCGGCATACCAGGCAGGGGACCAATTTCTACGCCATAGGCGGGAACGCCCAGGCCGCCAGGGTGTCGGGGATCAACGTGGAGAAAAACCTGGTCTGCGTGTACCTCTACGCGGGGCTGCTGTACGGCTGCGCCGGGGTGCTGCTGGCAAGCCGCCTTGCCCTGGCCAACGCCCTTACCGCGAACGGCATGGAACTCGACGCCATCGCGGCAGTCACGGTGGGCGGGGTTTCCCAGAACGGCGGCGTCGGGACCGTCAGCGGCATGATAATCGGCATATTCACCATGGGGCTTATTAACTACGGGATGAGCTTCCTCGCTATAGATTCCTACTACCAGTACCTGGTAAAGGGCGCCATCATTATTGTCGCGGTCTTTTTTGACATGAAGAAGTACGCAAAAAGGGCGTAGAGGCGCGAGATCAGCCGCCGGCCGGCCGCGAAATACCGCGAAAGCCGCTTGACAAAGCGCGGGGAGCTGTAGTAGTCTCTGCAAACCGCCTGAAGAGGCGGGCAGAGCGGGCCCCTTTTGGGGCCGGGGTCTTTGGCATTCTAGGGAAGGGAGAGAGAAACGCGGGGCGGCTTTGAGCCGGCCCGCGAGCCAAGGGCGCGGCGGGAGACCGCAGCGCCCGAGCGA
>JAIRRR010000049.1 GCA_031255875.1 Treponema sp. | reverse complement strand
TTTCTGGCCACATCCTCGACAATACGCCTTGCGACTATTACGGTAGCCGAGCCAATACAAATGACAACAAAGAGCACCAAGAGGCTAATCCACAGCGATACTTTGACAGAGAGTTTCATGCGCACCCTGGCAGGAATTAAACTAAGGCATAAAGGCCGGACAAGCTAGGAGTTTGTAAAACAACCCCCGGGAACCCGTCCGGGGAGGTTTCGAAAGGTTCCTTCCTTCAATAGAGCCTCGTATCAGAAAGAATACCTGAAAATCCCAAAAGAATCAACACATATACTCTTCAAAAGAAAAAAACAAAATGCCGTTCGTAACTATCCGGCCCGTAGGTTTTGCCGGGACCGGCAAGGCGTTCATTTCCGCGTCTCGGGGTCTGCGCGACGCCCGGAGGCCGCGTCGTCAACGAGCTTGACTTCTTCCAGCAGAGCCAGCCTGCGGTATTCCCCGAAACGCTTCTCGCTGAGTTTGTCCAGGATTTTCCGGTCACGGGAAGCGGCCAGATAGGCTTCCCGTTTCTCGTTTACCGCAAGTTCTGCGGCGGCGGCTTCTTCCAGCAGTTCTTCTTTTTGGGAATCCAGGCGGGTAATGTAGCGTTCGTAGGCAAGCATGTCTTCCGCGGAATTGGACCGCGCGAAACGGCCTGCCGCGGCCCGGGAACGCTCCTCCGCCAGGGCTTTAAGGCGCTTCGCCAGTTCCGCAAGCCGGCTTACCGCCCGGCCGAGTTCGATTTTGGCGTCCTGTTCCCGGTGCGCCCGCAGATCCAGTATCTTTTGCAGACTAAAACGGAAACGTTTCATGCCATGTACGCGCCCGCCTCCCCGGCGGGAATCTCCATATCGGCAATTTCGCCCATGCGCTTCAGGGTGTCGCCCATGGTTGAGTGGTCATCGACATCCTGCACGAGAAAATCCTCGATCGCCTGGCGCCTGGCAATGGCGTCGTCAATGGCGGGATTGGAGCCCGGCGCGTAGGCCCCTACATTGATAAGATCCTCGGCGCCGGCGTAATCAGCCATAAGGCGGCGTATATAGCCGGCGGCTTTTCTGGTAACGCTCCCGGTCACCTTCGGCATAAGCCGGGAAATGCTCCCCAGCACGTCAATCGCCGGGTAGTGATTCCGCCCGGCCAGGTTCCGGGAAAGGACGATGTGGCCGTCGAGGATTCCCCGCACGGTGTCGGAAATAGGCTCGTCCAGATCGTCCCCGTCAACCAGAATCGTGTAAAACCCGGTGATCGTACCCAAGGAGGAAGTACCGCAGCGTTCCAGGAGTTTCGGCATGCTGTCAAAAACGCTGGGCGTATAACCCCGGGTCGCCGCCGGTTCGCCGGAGGCGAGGCCTATTTCCCGCTGGGCCCGGGCAAAGCGGGTCACCGAATCGAAGAGGAACATCACGTCGGCGCCCTGATCCCGGAAATACTCGGCCACGGCGGTCGCGGAATAGGCGCCCCGCAGGCGGGCCAGGGGCGGCGCATCGCCGGGCACCGCGACAACTACCGACCGCGCGAGGCCCTCCGGCCCCAGGTCGCCTTCGATAAATTCGTTCACCTCCCGCCCCCGTTCCCCGATAAGGGCGATGACGTTTACATCGGCATTGGTGTTGCGGGCTATCATGCCGAGGAGCGTTGACTTTCCCACGCCCGAACCGGCAAAAATGCCGAGCCGCTGCCCCCTTCCCGCGGTCAGGAGCCCGTCGATGGCCCGCACGCCGGTGCTGATCCGGTCGCGGATGGGCCTGCGGCTCAGAGGATCGGGGGCGGCCGCCAGGGCCGGGTACTTTGCCCGGGCGATAATATCGCCCTTCCCGTCAGCGGGGCGGCCCCGGCAGTCGAGGACCCGGCCCAGAAGTTCCCGCGACACAGGCACTTCCAGGATGCCCCCCGTGGCGACGACCCGGTCGCCTACCTCTATCCCGGCGGTCTCCTCGTATGCCATGAGCTGCACCGTCTCGTTCCGCAGGCCCACAACCTCGGCCGCGATAACGCGCCTGCCGCCCGACACTTCTATGCGGCACAATTCCCCGATAATAGCCTGGGGCCCCCGGCTTTCGATGAGCAGCCCCTGCACCCGGTTTATCCTGCCCACGCACTTTATGACGTCGGCGCTTTCCGCCGTATCCAGGTACTTCCGCAAGATGCCGGCTCCGGGATCGAGAACAGCCTGGGCAGCCATCTAGTTTCCCCCGGCCAGGGGGGGCGCGGGAGGCGCGGCCGGCTTCGGCTTCCCCTTTATGGGCGACAGTTCCAGTATCTTCGCCTCGAGTTCCGCGAGCTGGCTTGAAATGCGGGCGTCAACCTCGCCAAAATCGGTCTCGATAATACAGCCCCCGGGATCGACCGAGGAATCTTCCACTATCTGCACGTCCTTTGCGCCTTCCATCATCTGGATAAAAGTTTTACTGTGTTCGGTGGTAAGTTTGAGATCGGCGATATTCACCCGGATCAGGATGGTGCCCCGTGCCTTGACCTTTTTCAGCGCCTGCGCGATATTCTGGAGCACCACGGTTTTCTGGCTTTCGGAGATGGTCTTGATCACCTTCCGGGAGATAAGCAGCGCGAGATCGATAATCTGCCGCTCGGTGTCCGCGAGTATCTCCGCCCGCAGATCCTGGGCGCGTTCGAGAATCGCCTGGACGCGCTCGATGAGCCGCCCAACCTCGGCCTTCCCCTCCGCGTAGCCTTCCTCGCGGCCGGCTTCCCTGCCCTCGTCTTCCGCCTCCCGCCGCTTCTGCTCGAATTCCGCCAGGGCCCCGGCCTCAATCTCCGCGGCTTTTCTCTCCGCTTCGGCGACGATGCCGGCGGCCTCTTCCTCGGTCTGGCGCTTCTTCGCATCGGCTTCGGCGGTTTTCCGGGCAAGCTCCTGGCCGGCTTTTTCAGCGGCCTCCCTGACTATGCGCTCGGCCTCGGCCCTGGACGCGGCGATCATCGTTTCCTTTTCTATTTCCCAATGGACCCGGAATTCTTCCGCTTCGCGGCGTATATCCTCCGCAGTAGGCCCGGTGTACAGTTCCTCTTCTTTGGGGAACTCGTCCTGGGAATCCGCGCCGGGCGCGGGAAAGAGATGCGCAAGTTCAAAATTTTCCGGCGACCGGAGCACTACCTTTTCGCTAAGCTGCGTAAGCTCCCCGGGCCTGAATACCGTTTTTGCCATAGAACCTCGTCTCACATAAAGGCGCCGCGTCCCGGCTGTTATACAACCAGTTCATCCTCGCCGGCGCGCGCGACAACTATTTCGCCTGTGTCTTCCAGGTGCCGGATAATGGAAACGATCTTCTGCTGGGCCTCTTCCACGTCTTTCAGGCGTACCGGCCCCATGTATTCCATATCTTCTTTCAGCATATTCGCGGCGCGCTTGCTCATGTTCCGGAATATTTTATCCTGCACTTCGGTGTCCACCGACTTTAACGCCTTGGCAAGCTCCTGGGAATCCACTTCGCGCATAACTTTCTGGATGGCCTTGTCGTCGAGCATGACAATGTCTTCGAACACGAACATCCGCTTTTTGATCTCCTCGGCAAGCTCGGGGTCCTCGTCTTCCAGGGCCTCGATGATCTGCTTTTCCGACGAGCGGTCAACCATGTTGAGAATTTCCACGATGCTTTCCACGCCGCCGGCCGCGGTGTAGTCTTCGCTGGACAGGGTGGAGAGTTTCTTTTCCAGCACCCGCTCCACCTCGCGCAGGACTTCCGGGCTGGTGCGGTCCATGGTAGCTATTCTGCGGGCCACGTCGGACTGTACCTCGTGGGGGAGGTTTTGCAGAATAACGGAAGCCTTGTTGGGTTCCAGATACGCGAGGATCAGGGCGATGGTCTGGGGGTGTTCCTGCTGGATAAAGTTTAAGAGGTGCGCGGGGTCCGTTCTTCTGATAAAATCAAAGGGCCTTACCTGGAGGCTCGACGTAAGGCGGTTGATAATGTCGATGGCCTTCTGGCTCCCCAGGGATTTTTCCAGCAGTTCCCGGGCGTAGTCGATACCGCCCATGGAGATGAACTGGTTGGCCATCATCAGTTCCTGGAATTCGGCCAGGACCGCGTCTTTCTGATCCGGCTCTATGGTTTCAAGCCTCGCTATTTCAAAGGTGAGGGTTTCTATTTCATCCTCGCGCAGGAACTTGAATATCTCTGCGGAAATGTCCGAGCCGATGCTGACCAGAAATATGGCGGCCTTTTGGCGGCCGGTAAATTCCTTGATGCCTTTTTTCTTGCCGCCGCCCGGAGACGCGGCGTTTGCCTGAGCCATCCCTTATTCCTCCATCAGCCAGGTTCTGATAAGCTGGGCCACATCGCCGGGGTGTTCCTTTGCCATGTTGATCGCGTTCTCCTGAAGCTCCATGCGCCGTTTCTCCTCCACGGACATGGAAACTTCCACCCCCTCGTTCTCGGCTTCCAGAAGCGCGCTTTCCCGCAGGGCCTGCTGCTGCCGGGAAATCTCTTCCTCGCGCAGCCTGCGCCGCCGTTCCAGCTCCCGGGAAATAATGCGGAACGCGATAAAGCCCGCCGCAAGCACTACAACCCCGATGAGTACAATTAATATTATAAGCTGCATCTGCTGCTTGCGGAAGTAGGCCGCGTCTTCGGCGTCGAACTGGGCGGTCCGGTCCACCTGGATATTCGTCACCGTCACCGTCTCCCCCCAGTCGGTTTTGTACCCTATGGCCTTCTCGATGATGGCCTGCGCCCCGGTCAGAGCCTCCGGGGGGACCGGGGTATATTCGCGCTCGATGGTGTTTTCGGGCGTGATTACGGGGTTGCGCTTCTCGTCGTATTTCCACTTCCAGGTACCGTCGATGTTCACGGAAACGGTTACCCGGTCTATGGTGGGGCTGCGTTCCTCCTGTATTTTCCGGTTGTTGATCACCTCGTTGTGGGTCTTGGTCTCCTGGGTAACCTCGCCGTAAAGGTTGGACATATCCCGGAAGGCGGGCGTTGTCTGGCCTTCAACCCCCGGAGGGCCTTCGGGATTGAAACCGGTCCCCTTCCAGGCGGTGCTGGAAGTGGATTCTGAAATAGTGACGGAATCGAGAATCTCCGAATCGTCATAGGCAAGCCCGGGGGTCCTGGGCTTCCTGGTGATGGGGAAGTATTCGTCGGTGCTGACCTCTTTCTTGGACATATCCATGTCGATCTTGATGTTGAGGTCCCGCACCCGGTCGGCGGTAAAGGTTTCCTGCAAAGACTTGAGTATCTGCGCCCGGTATTTGGTTTCCAGGGCCTGGACAATCTTGGACTCGCGCTCGATAAGGGTGAGCCGGTCAAGCGCGGCCATGCCCTCAAAGTCGTTCAGCTGGTTCCCGTTTTGGTCGGCGATAACGATGTGCTCGTCCCGCAGGCCCTGGACGGCGAATTTGAGAATCTTCTGAACGCCTTCTATCTTTTTGCGGTTCTGGGTAATATCGCTGCCCGGCTTGGGGGTAATAATAACGCTCGCGGTAACCGGGTCCTGGTCCTGGGCGAAGAGTTCTGTTTCGGGCTGGACAATCGTAACATCGGCGTCGTCAACATCGTCCAGGGCTTTGATGTGGTCGCGCACCATTTGCGTTATGGCCCGGCGCAGGTTTACGTTCCGCTCAAAATCGGTAATGGTCCACCTGTCGCGGTCGAAGATCTGCCAGGGGTCGGTCCCCGAGGGGATAAGATCCTCCCGTATCAGGATGGAGCGCACGCGCCTGGCGGTCGCTTCGTCGGGGACCATGACGATCCCCGCCGGGCTTACCGTCGCCCGGATCCCCTCCTCGTTTATCCGGGCGACAATGCGGTCGAGATCCACGTCGTCCCGTATGGGGCGGTTGATAACCTCTACCATGCTGGGCCTGGACGACATGGTAACCAGCAGCACGATGCCGCCCGCAGCGGCAACGGCTGTGCCTATGAGGATGGCCTTTTGGATAAGGGTCCACTTCCCCCAGAGAGCCAAAATTTGCACAATTATTTTTCTTATGAATGCCGGCATGTTCCCCTCCCGTTAGGAATTTGCTTCGCAAGTCCTGTTATACCGGGGCCGCTCCAAAACTTCAGTTTCCGGAACAGCCCCGCACTATTATAAAAAAATTACCGTGTATTTATCAAATCTCTCCAGCCCTGCACGATCCGGGTAAGGATGGTGCGGCTTATGCTGAGCGACATCTGCGCCTCCGCCTGGGCGATGGTCAGATCGTGGGGGTCTATCGAATCAGGATCGGTAATTGCCTTTTGGGCAAGGGTTGACGCGAAATTCTCCGACGCGCTTACCTTGTCGATTGCCTGGAGCATGGCGTCCTCGAAAGTCCCGGAACGGAGGACCGCCTCCGCGCCGATCGTGCTGCCCAGCTCCGCGACAAGCGCGCCCCGGCCTTTCACCGTCTTTCCGCCTATGGAAAATTCCCCCTTTACCGGCACCATGTGCCGGGGATGGGTGACGGTCATCGGCACCTTGTCGCCGTGGACCAGTTCGGGTCTGTAAATTGTCATCTTTCCCCTCCCGTAATAATTCTAATCCGGTTTATACTACCTCGCCCCGATATCCAGAGCTTTCAGGAACATGGCCTTTGATCCTTCGATGATGGACGCGTTGGCTTCGTAGGCGCGTGACGCGGCGATCATGTCGGTCATTTCCGTCACGATGTCCACATTGGGCATCTCCACATAACCCGCCCGCGGCCCGGTTTTGATGGCATCCGGGTGGGTGGGGTCGTAGACAAGCCGGAGCTCGGCGGCGTAGTCTTTCTGCACTTCCGCAACCCGCACCCCCTTGCCCGCGCCGTTGTCCAGCATTTCCGGCAGGAAAGGCGAGCGCCAGTAAGGCTCCTCGACGCGGGGCCTCATTACTACCCGGCTCCTGCGGAAAGGCCCGCCCTCTGCGGTGCGGGTGGTAGAGGCGTTGGCAATATTGTCGGCGATAACATCGGTGCGCAGCCTTTCCGCGCTCATCCCGGTCGCCGCGATGTTTATCGAACTGAAAAGTCCCATAGTCTCCCCCTACCCTATCTGAGCGCAGAGGCTATCTGGCCGAACTCAAAGGCCGCCGATTGCGAGAGCAGGGTGTACATCATCTGGTTTTCCAGGGCGAGCATAAATTCCTGCTCGGCGTCCACATTGTTCCCGTTGTTCCGGGAAGCGCTGACGTAATCCAGAACGCGCCGGGGCTCTACCTCCCGGTAGTCGCGTTCCCGCCAGTTGGGGATATGCCGGGGATCGGTGAGTTTCAGTTCCAGGGCCGGCCTGAGCTTTTCGGTCTCCAGGGCCCTCTTCAGCTCGGACTCGAAATTCACCTCGGACCTTTTAAAGTTGGGCACGCCCGCGTTCGCGAGATTATTGGCAATAACGTCCCGCCTTACCAGGCTTGCGTCCATCCCCCGGTGGAGCAAATCAATGGTTTTTTGAAAACTGTTTACGGTCAAAATCTAACCCTCCCTTTAGATTGTCGGCATTTTCAAAACCGCGCTTTACCCGGATTAACCGGACGCTACAATATATACCTCCCCAAATCCTGGTCGGTTACCAAATCGGCAAGGCGCTCGTTGACATAGGCCTCGGTGATCGGCATCTTTGCCGGCGCTATGTCGGGCGCTTCGAAGGAAAGCTCCTCGAGGAGCGCCTCCATGATCGTGTGGAGCCGCCTGGCCCCGATATTCTCAAGCCGGGAATTAACCTCCGCGGCAAGGGCGGCAAGGCGGTCGATCGCGTCAGGCTGGAATTCGATTTCCACCCCCTCGGTGCCCAGGAGGTCCCGGTACTGCTTGGTCAGCGCGTTCTTCGGCTCGGTCAGTATGCGGAGGAATTCGTCCTTGCCCAGCGAATCAAGCTCCACCCTGAGCGGGAAACGGCCCTGGAGTTCCGGGATCAGGTCCGAAGGCTTGCTGATGTTAAACGCCCCGGCGGCGATGAAGAGGATATGGTCCGTATTCACCGGCCCCCACTTGGTGTTCACCGTGGCCCCCTCGACAATGGGGAGTATGTCCCGCTGCACCCCTTCCCGGGAAACATCGTGGCCGCCGCCCCGGTCGCCCTTTACGGCGATCTTGTCGATTTCGTCGATAAAGACGATGCCCATCTCCTCCACGCGCTGCCGCGCCTCGTCGCTCATCCGGTCGCGGTCTATAAGTTTTTCCGATTCCTCGGCGATGAGTATCTCCCTTGCCCGCTTGACGGTAACTACCTTTTTCTTTTTGCTCCCCCCCATGGCGCCCATAATTACCGAAAGGTTCGATTCGATTTCCTCCATGCCGCCGCCCAGAGAACCGAAGCCGGGAAACTGGGGATTCTGATTAACCATGATCTCCACGGTGCGGCCCTCGAGCTTGCCCTCCCGCAGCATGGCCCGGAATTTTTCCCTGGTTGAATCCGAGGGGCCGGCATCGGCGGCGTCAGTCCCGGCCGGATCTTCGGGTTCCGCAGCCGGCGCCGCGGCCGCGCCGGCATTGTCCTGATCGCGCCTTACGGGGATTCCCACCTGGATGGCCGTCCCGATAAGGGAAGGGCCGCCGCCCGAATCGCCGGGGTTAAGGGAAAAAGTGCCCATGGGCCGTATCACCGGGGAAGCGGGGTTCGCGGCCTTTTTCTTTTTCCCGGGCAGGAGCAGATCCAGCAGAACTTCCTCGGCCCGACTTTCCGCCTCGGCGGTAACGGCCTCCTGCATTTCCTGCTTTACCATCTGCACCCCGGCGGCCATAAGATCGCGGATCATGGACTCCACGTCCCGGCCTACGTAGCCGACCTCGGTGTATTTGGTGGCCTCTACCTTGACAAATGGCGATCCGGCGAGCCTTGCCAGGCGCCGGGCGATCTCGGTCTTTCCTACGCCGGTGGGGCCGATCATGAGGATGTTCTTGGGGGCTATGTCTTCCCGTATTTCCGGGTCCAGCTTGAGCCGCCGGATGCGGTTCCGCAGGGCCACCGCCACCGCCCGCTTGGCCTTCTTCTGGCCCACTATGTACTTGTCCAGCTCCCCAACGATTTCCCGGGGAGACAGCTCGTCCGCGCTCCTGTTGGTAGTTTTTCTGTCGCCCTTCATTCCAGTACCTCCACGGTTATGTTCCCGTTAGTATAAATGCAAATATCCCCCGCGATTCTGAGGCTCTTTTCCGCTATCTCCCGCGCGGTAAAATTACCGCCTTCCAGATACGCCAGCGCCGCCGCATACGCGTAATTCCCGCCGGACCCGATGGCCAGGGCATCGGCGGCAGGCTCCACCACGTCGCCGGTCCCGCTTATGAGCAGGGTCTTGGCTTTGTCCGCGACGAGCAGCATGGCCTCAAGGCGGCGGAGGTTCCGGTCGGTGCGCCATGCCCGCGCGAG
>JAIRRR010000312.1 GCA_031255875.1 Treponema sp. | reverse complement strand
TTTGCGACGTTTACATCCGCGACCTGGGCACCCTGGAAGAGCAGGTCCGTTCCCAATGGGCCTTCTGTTCTGTTGACGCGGGCGGCGAGAAACTTGCCCGGGACTTTGCCAATTCATTCGGCGCCCCGCTTGTTGTCGCGCACAAGCAGCGGGACTATTCAAAGGCAAACACTATCGAGTCCGTCAACATACTTTCCGCAGACCCCCTGGCGGGCAAGGCGCTTTACATTGTCGATGACATGGTTGACACGGCCGGTTCCGTGGAAAGCCTGGTACGCGCCCTGGAGCCCCACAAACCGGCGGAGGTGAACATAATTGTAGTTCACGCCATTTTCTCCCCGCCCGCCGCCGAACGGCTTAAACGGCTGG
This sequence comes from Treponema sp., assembly GCA_031255875.1. Classification (GTDB taxonomy): domain Bacteria; phylum Spirochaetota; class Spirochaetia; order Treponematales; family Breznakiellaceae; genus JAIRRR01. The sequence continues at coordinate 10,083 of JAIRRR010000312.1, read as the reverse complement.
TAGACGAAAAACTGCTTAACAAGATTATTGTTACCGACACGGTATACTGCCCGGAATGCGTGTCCGGGACAGATTCCGCCGGCAAAGGCCTGCCTATTCCCAATCTGGAGGTAGTCCCTTCCGCCGAACTTTCCGCCAAGGCTATCAGGACCATGACCACCAACAAACCCCTGGGCAAACTGTTCCGGACCTTCGACGCCTCGATATACCTCAAGTCGCCGAACCTGTTCAACCAGGAAACGCGCGACTGAGCCGGCGGGCCCGGGGAACGGACTGGCCCGCGGTTATTCGCTAAAAGGTGAAGCTTTCCCAAACCTTCAGTTTTGGGAAAGCTTCCGTGAAATTCGCGGTTTTGCAAGGCTGAAAGCCGCAGACTTTAGTCCGAAAAAACCGCAAGAGCCAAAGGCTCAAGCCTGTCCCAAAGCCGTGCGCGTAGCACACAGTCAATTAGTTTTGGGACAGGCTCAGGTGACAGGCACTCTTCCTCTGCGCCCGCCCGTTTGAGCAAAGGCAATGTTTCAGTTTAGCGGTGAAAACCTCGTTGCGGGAACCGATGTTGAAGCGTCGTTAAACGAGATACCTTGTGCCCGGTAGTTTCCGGAACCTATCACGAGGTAAACATCATAAGTACCGGAACCCGTCCATCTGTCGCTCGAAGGGGCGTAAAGCGACACGGTTGCGGTATAGGAGGATCCTGAACCGGTAACTGCCGCATTTTCGCTCTCCGCTCCGGCGACATAACCTGTCTGCGCCATTGCCTCTGCCGGGGTTGTCCCAGGCTGAAAAATTCCAACCCGGAAGTTTGATTGCCCTTGCGAGGCCAGGGAGTCGCTGATACCCGTAATTACCAAAGTTTTTGGGCCGGCATTTCCGTCGCCGCCGTCAGTAGGGCATCCCGTCAGCCCAAGCCCGATTAGCGCCCCGATGGCGCTAATCCCCAAAAACAAGGCCAAAGGCCCTTTGCAGAGGTTCTTCATAGAACCCTCCTGTTCAATACGCCCGGCCGTGGGCCAATGCCCCCTGGCCGGATAAGTTGTACCGCCGCCTTTTAAGGGGCGGTTTTCCCGCCTGACAGGCGGGTCCCGATTTTCCTGAATCTTCCCCCAAAAACCGGGAGAAAACCCAAGAAAATTGCCATATTACCAATAATATTGTATTTAAGGCAATTTGTCAATCACCAAAAGGAACTTATTATTGCTTTAAGAGCAATAGGCAAAATGGCGAATCTTCGGGAGATACTGGCGGATAACTTGCGGAAAAACCGGCGCAGATGCGGCATGACTCAGGCAAAACTGGCGGAAAAGGCTGAAGTGTCCACGCATTTCATCGCCATGATCGAGATAGCCCGAAAGTTTCCCGCGCCTGAATCGCTGGATAAGATAGCGGCGGCATTGGGTATTGAAACCTGGGAACTGTTCGCCGGCCCGGTATCGCCGGAAACGGAGCTGGCATGGCTCCGTCAGGCGGTACTGAACGACATAGAGCGGGTCGTTGCCGAGGCAGTGAAACAAAGCATTACGAAAATCTTTAAAGATACGCCCGGCATGGGCAACAGCCGTGAAATGGCCTGACCGCCGCCGGAGGCGGGCAAACTCCTAGAATTGTTTTTTAGAATCGAGCAGCACCGTTACCGGCCCGTCGTTGACGTACCTGACCAGCATGCGGGCGCGGAAGACGCCGCTCTCGCAGGAAAGGCCGCAGGCGCGGACGCGCTCCATGAAGTACCTGTACAGGGGTTCCGCTTCCGAAGGATCCGCCGCGTTTGAATAGGAAGGCCGCCTGCCCTTGCGCGCGTCCGCGAGCAGGGTAAACTGGGAAACGACGAGCACCCCGCCTTTGATGTCCTGCACCGAAAGGTTCATCCTGTTTTCGCCGTCGTCAAAAACGCGCAGCGCCGCGATCTTTTCCGCAAGGTACCCGGCGTCGGAAACCGTGTCGCCCCTGGCGACCCCCAGGTATACCAGGAGGCCGCGATCGATTCTGCCCGACACGCGCCCCCCGGCCTCTACGGAGGCGTCACGCACAACCTGTACAACGGCGCGCATGTCCCGCGTTTCCTCCCGCCCTATTCCCCGGCATTATTTGCCAGCCCCGGCTGGTGTACCGCGAGCCCCCGGAGTCGGATGCCCATCCCGCCGGGGCCGGATACGGGGACGACCCTGCCCAGGACTTCCAGGGGCTGTTCGGTATTTATGTTCGCGGCAAAGCCAAGAGTCACCGCCACGGTTCCTTCGTAGGTTCTGCGGGTGTCGTAGCCTACCAGCAATTCAAACGCGGTGCTGTCTTCCCCAAGCTCAAGGTTCGCCGCCATTCCCCGCCAGATAACATGGCAGTCGCGGTACAGGGAAGGGTCGTCCAGCACGTCCGTATATTTGAAACGATCTCGCAGCGTGTCAAACCCCGGTTCCCCGGTATAGGAAAGAAGCAGCCGCGCCTTGTTTTTTACCGCCTCCGAGGCGTTCGATTCGATTATCCTGTTGAGGTTTACCTTGGCCTGCTCGTCCCGGTACTGCAAAAACAGTTTTTGCGCCTCGGCATAGGTCCTGAGTACTTCGTTACGGGTGAGTACATAGCGGTAGGCGCCGTCAACCTGAACCGGCGCGTCCCGTTCCTCCCTGTCGAGCATAGTAAGGCTGAGGCCCTGGCGGTCGCCGGGGGAATTAAAGGGATTGAGAATATTCAGCCTGTAGAGCAGGAAGACGGCCCCTGTTGCCAGAATAAGGAAAAGCGGGATAAGAACCGTTTTTGCGGAAAAGGGCGCTTTCGGGGCCGGGGGATAAAGAACGGAAAGTTTTCCCGTTTCGGCCCAGGAATCATCATTCCCTGCGGCCCCGTGTTTGCGGATCATCTTCAGGGCCCTTTTCGCGATTCTGTTTTTCGGGTCTATTTCCTGGACTTCAAGGTAGAGATCGACCGCCCTATCGGTACTGCCCCGGCGCATAAACAGCACCGCCAGGCCCAATAAAATCCGCACGTCCTTTTTCTTTATGTCATAGGCGCGTTTGAAAAAATCCAAAGCCCCGCCAAAATCATTTACCTTTAAGCAGGCAATGCCCAGAATATAGTAGTACCTGAAAGAATCCCTGAAACGGAAGACCTCGCTTTCCAGCGTCCGTATTACATCGCCGTATTTCCGGCGGCGGAGCAGGCGTATTGCTTTGGTCAGAACAGGATCAAGCTTCATAGCTTTTCTCACCGGTACCGGTCTCTTATTCTGTTGATCACAAGCTCGATATTTATAATTTCTTCATCGCTCAGGCTGTTCCGCCCGGCCAGATAATCGTCCATCCTGGCAAGCATATCGCGCAGTACGACAAGATCGCTCCTCATCGTTTCTTCTTCCGAAGCCGGGCGGGAAAGGGCGCCGGCCCTCGGCGAAACCTGTCTTTGCGCCGGGCCTTCGGAAGGCGCCGCGACGCGGCCGGATGCGGCATCCGGCATCAGGGCAACCTGGCCAAATCCGTTTTCGTCCGCGGCCGCCAGAAGTATCGTATAGTTTATCGATTCCCCCGCGGACAGCCGCCGGGGGTTAAAGACATACGACACCGCCGAATCGTTTATGGAATAGGGCGGATTGGTAAAATTCCTGCGGTTATACACGAGCTCCCAGGAAGAATCGCTTAAGCGTTTCCAGTTGGCAAAATGCACGTAATCCGCCGCAGTACTGTAATCGGTATTGATACTGCCCATAAGGCCGTAGGAGCTGTTGCGGGAAACCCACCATTTGTCCGGCCATTTCGCGTCGAACAATGCTTCAGAACCAATGCCCCGCTCGTCGGTACTAAAATGATCGGCGCTGGCGTTTTCCCCCAGGCTGGTATCAATTATAAGGCGGGCGCCCACATTGCTGGCCCGGCCCCCCCTGTTTTCAAGGCGCACGTTCAAACGGACCCCGGTTGTTTCAGGCTGTCCGTTAACGGAAATAAATGCAAATTCCTCCGTTACCACCATCCCTGCGGATTCGAATATGAACGCGGGATTTGTCTGAGTCCCCCCGATCCGCGTGGTAAAAAAAGTGGTCTCCCCCAATTTATAAACGCGCTCGTTTATCCTTATTGATAAAGAAGAGGTTCTGTTGTCCTGTTCGGAAAAGAGCGGCTCAAAACGCCTGGAAGCGGTGTCCGTAAGGTAATAAAGGGTAAAACGCCCGGTATCTTCATCAAGGGTCAGTTTAATCCTCCCGTCGGTATAATCGGCGGCAAAGGATTTTACGGGGGCAAATAAAACCGTCAAAATAAAGACAAGCCGGGCGGCTTTTCTTAACCAGGGTGTTCTTCTTGAATCGGGCATCTTCCTACCTGTTGTTTAGCGCTTGCGTGAGCTGATCAATCAGGTCAATGGAGGACTGCCTGATATCCTCTATACGTTCCGCCTGGCTGGATGCCGGGCGGGGGCCTGCGGGCGCGGCCGAGGGGGGAGGCGGCGGCGGGGCGGCCAGGGGAGCCCCGGCGTTCCGCGCGGCATTATCGACATAGCTCCCGGCGTTCTCCCGATAGGAGCCGGGATCGGGCGGGGAAGAGGGGGCGGTATTTGTGTACCGGCTGGCGCTGCGGGCCATGCCCGCTTCCTCGAGCCGCCTTTCCAGGACGGTAATCCGCGCCTGGGCTTCGGCCAAACGCTGGCGGTAATCGGCGTTGGAAGCCTCCAGCTCGGCAAGGTGCGAATCCCGGAGCATCTCCGCGATTTTCTTTTGATAGGCGATAATGGCCTGATCGTAGGTGCGTTCCCTCCTCTGGTACTCTTCCACGGTTTTCAGGGATTCTTCGTGAGTCCACTTTAAAATCGAAAGCAATTCTACCTCGATTTTCTTCTGGTTGATCAGCGCAAGGCGGTAGGAAGAGGCTTCGTATTTGACGCTTTGGGGGTGCTGTTCCACGATGAGGGAAAAGACATCATGGGCCCTGTCAAGCTGGCCCAGGGAATAAAGGCACTCGCCCATCCAGTAAAGGGCGGCGGGTTTCCGGGCGGATTCCCCGGGCACGTCGATGGCGATGCTGTCGATATACCTCCTGAAAAGGGAAATCGCTTCATCAAAACGGCCCATATAATAGTAAACCCGGCCGCGGTGGTACGGAAGCTCGGCGTATTTGACATTTGCCGGGGATACCCGTTCAAGCTCGTCCATTGCCCTGATGGAATTGTCGTAATTGGCCGACGCGAGTTCGGTTATGGCGAGCCAGTACAGGGCGTCCGCCTTGACCGCCGGATCGTTCGTCTCCGAATAAGCCTGGCGGAGCTCCGCCGCCGCTTCCGGCCAGAAACCCCTGCCGTAAAGGCTCACCCCGTATTGAAGCCGTGCCGGGGGCGAAAGCCTGGTTTGCCCGTTCCCGGCCTGGGATGCCGCGTTGCCTGCGGGCAGAATGGCCAAAAAAGCGCATAAAATGCCAATATAAGGCTTACTTTTCATCCGTAATATCCCCTTCCTATTCCTATACGGAAAATTTCGGCAAAAAATGAGTGTTTTATTAGGGCCTAAGGCGCGCACCTTACACCGATAATACCCCCGTTCCCACCCCTTGTAAAGAACTCGGAAAATGGTATAATACAAAAGATAAATTTATAGCCGGAATATTAAGAGCTGGTCAAGCCATGGATGCGGATACATTGGTCAGGGAGGACGCCCAGGGTAATGGGGAAGGACACTATACCGGTATGTTGAATTCCGGACTGCCGGGATTTCTTCAAAAAGCCTATGACAGCCTGAAAGCCCGGGACGCGCTGTCCGCGCAGGCCGCACTGGAAGAAGCCTTGCAGATCAATTTCGACGATCCCGAGGTGGTTTACGCGCTGAAATGCGTAAAATGGTGGCTTGAGCGGATAAAAAAACTTGACGATTTCCAGGATGCCTACGACAAAGGGGGATTCATCCTGGGCCAGTGGAAGTCTTTCTATTCTTTCCTGGATCGGATCGGGGGCGAGTCGTTCGAGCCTTGCCTGTACGCGATACGGCGTTTTGTGTTTTCAAGCGCCCTTGAGTACTTCCAGGATGTTCTGGGCGAGGGGGAGAACCAGCATGAGCCGGTGCTGCTGCTGCAGGTGGGCCAATGCTACAAGGGGGTCGGGAATTACGATTTAGCCCTGCGGTACTTGCAGCAGGCGGTCCGTTTCCGGCGCGAGGACGGGGAGACCCTTGCGGAACTGGCCGACGTCAGCGCGCTGCTCGACGAGACCCGGGCCGCCAAGGCCCTGTTCCGGGAAGCCTTTTTTATGGACCCCCAGGGAGTGGATCTGCGGAATCTCGAATCGGGGATGATCGCCCGGCTGAGGGACCGGGTCGCGGCCCTGGGTTTTTCCGGGCCGGAGCTGGCGGAATGGGTGCCCATTTACGGCGCGATTTTCGGGGTGTTCACGGTAAAGCGGGCGCTGAAACCTGTGGAATTGGGGCGGATACGGCAGTCCGTCTTTGCGCTGGAAAACGAAATCCGCGGAGGGCCCGACAACGCGGAGCTTCTCAGGCCCCGCCTGATAAACCGCTACCTCTGGCTGATCGATCACTATGAAAATGTCCGGGAGGATCCCGCCCTCATTGAGGAAACGATGCTGAAAATAAAAATTATCGATCCGGTAATATTCGAGCGCATCCGTTAGAGCGGGACCCCAACCCAAAAGAAACCGGCTGTCTGCGGTTTCCCAACAATAATTTGGCCGCGAGGGCCAGGAGTTAGTAATGGCTGAAGTTGAAACGGTAAACGAAACAGGGCTTCTCAAAAATGTGCAGGAAATGCTGAACGAGGAAAAGTGGACCCGGGCCGCCCTGAGCAACTATTCCGCGAATCAGTTTAAGGAACTGGATCTGATTCTCAAGGAAGGGCAGGAGGAGCGCTCCTTTGACGGCCTCAAGAAAATATGCGACGAGCATCTGGGGCATACGAAGAACAGTATTATCGCGCTCTATATTTCCGGGATGATAGCCCTGTCCAGGCAGATCATCGACGACGCCGCGCTGGTAAACCTGGTTACGATTTTTGTGGACAACCACAAGTGGAATATCGTCAAGTACCTGTGCGAGCGGATACTGGATTACGGGGAATCGAAATTCGCCCTCCGTACCCTGGCGGAGTGCTATAAAAATGACAACGAGGAAGACGCCGTCTTCGGGATTTGGGAACGGCTGGTCAAAGTTGACTACGAGGAAGCGGATATCGCCAAGGCCCTGGCGGAGCATTTTGAAAAGCTCGGCAGCGCCGAGGATGCGGTTGACTGCTATAAAAAGGCCCTCCACCGTTATATCAACAAGCAGCTTTTTACCAACGTCCGGGAAATATGGGCAAAACTTTTAGAGTACTGCCCCGAAGACATCGACTTCTTCCTCCACGTGCAGAAAAAGATAGCCAAAAATATCAGCGAGGAAAAGGCGGTGCTTCTGTTGCAGGACGTGTACGCTTCCTGCAAAAAGCGCGGCGACATTAATACCGCCATTAATATCCTGAAACTCATACTCCAGTACGATGAAAGGGATTCCCTTGCCCGGCGCGAAATTACCGAATGTTTCAGGGAAAAGTACGCCGAGCACAGCCAGCTTGACGAATATATCCGCGTGTCGAACCTGGCCCAGAATTACCGGAATGTCCACGAGGCGATTATGGATTTTGAAAAGCATATCGCCTTTGACCGGGGGAACTTCGTATTCCACCGGACCTGGGGCGTCGGCCGCATCGCCCGGATCGAAGGGGACGAAATTGTCATCGACTTCGCGAAAAAAAGAGGCCATTCCATGTCGCTCAAGATGGCGGTGAATGCCCTGCAAACCCTGTCAAAAAACCACATCTGGGTGCTCAAGGCCACCTGGAAAAAGGAGAAACTCCACGATCAGGTCAAAAACGAGCCGGGCTGGGCGCTTAAAACGGTTATCAAGAGCTTCGGGAATTCCTGCGACATCAAGCGGATAAAAGCGGAACTGGTCCCCTCCGTGCTTTCGGCGGGCGAGTGGACCACCTGGAGCTCCAGGGCCCGTGATGTGCTTAAATCGGACCCCTCCCTGGGGGTCGTTCCAGAAAACATCGACCTGTACACAGTGCGGGACAGGCCGATCAGTATCGGGGAGAAGCTCTACAACGAATTTAAAGCGGAACGCAATTTCTTCGACCGGGTGCAGACCGTGCGGACTTTTGTTTCCCAGAAGGATCTGGAACCGGATTCGGAATACTTCGCGGAAATGTTCGCCTATTTCTCGGGGTATCTGCGGTCCTTGAACCAGGTAAATGAACAGGTAGTCGCCTCCTACCTTCTGGTAAAGGATCTTGTCGGCCGCTACCCCCATCTGGCTTCGGGCTCGCAGATGAATTTCCGGCAGATATTCGACAATATCGAGGATATTTCCCAGGTGTTCCTCTCCATGAAAGACAGCAGGCTGAGGGAAGAATTCCTGCACCATATCAAGCTCTTTATCCCCGCCTGGCCCGACATCTACGTGAAACTCTTTCCCTATGCCCTGAACAGTTCCATCATCGCGCAGCTTGAAAAAGAAGGCCACGAGGACAAAATCGTCGCCATGGCGCAGAACTGCTTTGACAATTACCGGGAGTACCAGTACCGGGAAGCGGTAGTCTGGATCTACAAGAATCTCAACAAGGAAGCGTGGTTCGCAAAGACCGGCGTCTCCCTTGAAAAGCAGCTTATCACCCTGATCCACATTCTGGACATAAGCTACCGGGAAATTGAAAACCACCGCGAGACGTCCGACAACCGGAAGATCAGCAAGCAGATCTACACGATTCTGTTCAAAGACAAGGTGCTGTATTCGTTTATCGATTCTGCTGATTACGATACTATCCTGCGCATATTCACCTTTATCGAAGATGTCAAGGATCTTGATCCTGCGGATAAAATGAAACTCCGCAGCCACATTGTGGACAAGCACCCGGACTTTAAATTCTTCGGCGATACGGAAAAAACTGTCGTTACCCGGGGGCTTATCGTTACCGCGCGGAAGTACGAAGAAAAACAGCGCCAGCTGGTACGCATTATGGAAGAGGAAGTGCCCGCCAATTCCAAGGAAATCGCCTTCGCGCTTTCCCTTGGCGATCTGCGCGAAAACGCCGAATACAAGGCCGCCAAGGAAAAACAGGAAATTCTCAATTCCACTGTGGCAAAGCTCAAGGACGAAATAGAGCGGGCGCAGATATTCGATCCCGCCACGGTGAATACCGGCAGAGTTTCTTTCGGGACCATAGTGGCGCTTCTCAATAATTCTTCCAAAAAAACGGAGGTATTTACAATCCTTGGCCCGTGGGAATCCGATCCTGATAACAGGATCATTTCCTATCTTTCCCCGTTCGGCGGGGCGATTCTGAACAAGAAAGTCGGTGAAAACTTTGATTTTTCCATGGGCGATGAAAAGATAGCCTATACGGTACAGAGCATTTCCAAATTTGAGTTTCAGGAGAGTGCCGGTTAGTGTTGGCTGTCCTGTGCCGCCGGGAGGCCGCGCGGGGATGCGGTTGCCAGGGTTTCCTCTTTCATGAAGGACCCGGGAGCAAGCTCGAAGCAACCCTGCCTAAAGAGGGGAACAGGCTGTTATGAAAAAGATAACAAACTTTATCCTGCTCCTGCTGCTGGTCCTGCCGTTTTCCCTCGGCCAGCAGCAGGCCGGAGGCGCCCGGACTCCTGATACTCCTATCGATCTTATTGCCCTTGTTGACACTTCCCCCGGCATGGGCGGCTATTTCCGGGAATTTCTGGAATTTGCCACAGGCCCCTTCCTCCGCGAATTTCTCCGTATCGGCGACACCTTTCATATACTTTCCTTCTCCGGCAGCCCAAAAACCGAACTTGCCCGGAAGATTGAAGGCGTGGGGGACGTGGAAACCGTTATCGGCCGCCTCCACCTTTTGTACCCCCTGGGAAGCGGCCCGGATTTGAACAAGGCGCTGGACTATGCGGGGAGCTACATCGCCGATCTTCCCGATCGTCCCAGGAAGCTGGTGCTTTTTACCGCCATGCCGGAAACGATTCAGTTTGCCCGGCCGGGAACGGATTTTTACCTGGTACGGTTTCCGTTAAGCGGCCCCCCGCCGTCTTCGAATCGCCCGCCCCGGCCCGCGTCATCCCCTGCCCCCGCGCCGCCGCCAACACAGACAGCGC